>JACCSN010000678.1 GCA_013812985.1 Hyphomicrobiales bacterium
GAGAAGGTCATCACGATGGCGATGATCGGGGTCAGCAGAGGCAGCGTCACGAAGCGGAAGCGCTGCCAGGAGGTGGCGCCGTCAAGCGTGGCGGCCTCGTAGAGCGACGGCGAGATCGTCTGCAATCCGGCCAGGAGCGTGATAGCGACGAAGGGGATGCCACGCCAGACATTGGCGGCGATCACCGAGGCCCGCGCATTCTCCGGGTCGCCGAGGAAATTGATGCGCCCTTCGATCAGGCCCAGCTCTTGCAGGCCCCAGGACAGGATCGAGAACTGCGCGTCATAGATCCACCAGAAGGCGATCGCCGAAAGCACCGTCGGGACGACCCATGGCAGGAGCACGATTGCCCGGAAGAACGACTTGAACGGCAGGTTCTCGTTCAGGATCAGAGCGAGCCAGAGGCCGAGCGCGAACTTCAGGTTCGAGGCGGTGACGGTGTAGAGCAGCGTGTTGAAGACGGAAAGCCAGAAGACGCTGTCGTCCCAGAGGAAGCGGTAATTCTCCGCGCCGATGAAAATGCCGGGCCGTCCGACGCGTGTGTCGGTGAAGCCGAGCCAGACGCCGAGCCCAAGCGGATAGGTCAGGAAGACGAGCAGGAGCGCGGCGGCCGGCAGCATAAAGGCGAGGCCGAGCGAGTTTCGGCTCTGAGTCAGGCGCGACAGGTAGGAACTCTCCCGGTGAGGAGCGCTGACACGCACCGAGTCGTATGTGACCATGCCGCTTGTTCTCCCGGCCTCTTCGGAAGCCGGGACGGCGCAGGACGCGCCGCCCCAATTCCTCTAATTCAGACGCGGTAGTAGCGATTGGCGCGCTTCTCGGCCTCTTCCATGGCTTCCTGCGGCGTCGCCTGGCCGGTCACCGCCTTGGCGAACATATCGACCAGCACGTAATCGGCCATGGTCGCCGCCGAGGCATAGCCGAGCGGGCCGGCATAGCCGTTCGGGCGCAGCGTCTCCGAGGCCCTCGCGTAGGCCGCATTGTTGGGATCGGCGGTCCAGACCGGGTTGTCCGCGTAGGCCTTCAACGTCTGGCAGCAATAGCCGGCGGAGGAGGTGATCCAGTCCGGCATCTGCGGCTCCTCGAACATGAAGCGCAGATATTCCTTCGCCGCGTTGGGATACGGCGTGTAGTCGAAGATCACCGCGGTAGTGACCTGGAAGAGCTCAGCCGATTGTCCCGCCGGGCCGACCGGCAGGTTCGTCGTGCGGATGTCCTTGGCGATCTCGGTCAACTTCGGGTCGTTGTCCTTGTTGATCTTGGCCGTATTGTAGGCGGAGATGCCGTTGGCGATGACGGACAGCTCGCCGGCCAGGAAGGCGCGGTTGTTGTTCACGTCGAGCCAGCTCTCGGTGCCCGGGATGAAGGTCTTGTAGAGCTCCATCGCATATTCGATCGCCTTGAGCGTCTCGGGGCTGTTGATCGCCACGTTGCCCGCCTCGTCGACCATTTTGCCGCCATGGCTCCACAAGAGCCAATGCGCGTAATTGTTGCCGTCGCCGACCCCGTGGCCGTGCGTGAAGCCGACGGGATGGCCGGTCCCCTGCAGCGCCTTGGCGAGCTCCAGGAACCCAGCCGTGTCCTTCGGAAACTCGGAGAAGCCGGCTTCCTTCACCCAGCTGTCGCGGTAGACGATGGCGTTGCCGATCGTGGCGAGCGGCAGGCCGACGAACTTGCCGTCGCGGGTGGCGTAACTCTTCGGGCCTTCGTACCAGCCGCCATATTTGTTGCCGAGATAGTCGCCGAGCTCGGTCACGTCGTGCAGCTTGTCGGGATATTGATGCGGGTCGTCGAACCAAACTAACATCAGATCGGGCCCGGAGCCGACATTCGCCGCGACCGCCGCTTTTGGCCGGATGTCCTCCCAGCTCTCCTTGTCGACGCGCACCTGGATGCCTGTCGCCTCGGTGAATCTCTGTGTGTTCGCAAGCCACTGGTCCTCGTCGCCCTGGACGAAGGGCGACCAGCGCAGGAGGCGCAACGTGGCGCCGTCTTCCGGCTGGTATTTCAGGCCATCCTGGGCGAAGGCCGACCGTCCGAGAGCCGATGCTCCCAAAGCGCCGGCCGCAAGGCCCGCCGTTGTCTTGATCACGTCGCGTCTTGAGAAATCCATGTCTGCCGTCCTCCTGTTGTTCTTTTTCGTCAGCGGGATGACCGCTGAGCCTGGCACGGCGCCGACATTGTTCGCCAAACGACTGCGATCCTTATCGACGCGGTGTGAAAGGCGACGTTATCCGTTGCGCCCCACTCGCACAACCCGGACGCAGCGGAGCCGCGCCCCGCCGGGGAGCGCCTTACGCGGCGAGCAGGAACCTCCGCGGATCGGCCCTACGGCCTTCGTTCGGCGGAAAGAGCGGCGACAAGGTCGCCGACCGCGTCCAGCGAATGGACGGAGCGGAACTCGTCGACATGGGGGAGCATGGCGCGCACGCCACGCGCCCGCGCCTCGAAGCCGTCGAAGCGCAAGAGCGGATTGAGCCAGATCAGGCGGCGGCAGGAGCGGTGCAGGCGGTCCATCTCGGCGGCGAGGTCGGCCGCGCCTGCCGTGCCGTCGTCGCGCTCGAGCCCGTCCGTGATAAGGAGCATGGTCGCGCCCTGTCCCAGAACGCGCCGCGACCAGTCGCGGTTGAAGCCGTGGAGCGCCGCTGCGATGCGGGTGCCGCCCGACCAGTCCTTGACCGCATCGGAGCAGCCGGCGAGCGCCTCGTCGGGGTCTTTCTGTTTCAGCTGGCGCGTCACGTTGGTGAGCCGCGTGCCGAACAGGAACGTCTGTATTTTTCGCCGCTCCGAAAGGGCATGGAGGAAATGCAGCATCAGCCGCGAATATTGGCTCATGGAGCCGGAAATATCGCAGAGGGCCACGATCGGCGGGCGAATTTCGGCGCGGGCGCGGAAGGCCGGCATAATGATGTCGCCGCCGACTTTCAGCGAGGCGCGGATCGTGCGGCGCGGATCGAGGCGGCCGCGCGTGGCGCGCTTCAGCCGCCGGGTTTTCAGGCGCTCGTCGGGGATCGCCAGCTTGGCCAAGGCTTTCTTCGCCTCGGCGATCTCGGCCGCGCTCATCTGGGCGAAATCCTTGCGCTGCAGGATCTCACGAGCGGACACAGTAAGCCGCGCGTCAATCTCGATGTCCGGCTTGTCCTCCTGCCGCCGCGGCTCGGCGGCCAAGGCCTGCCGGGCGCGCGCCTCGCCAGGCCGGGGCTTATCGCGCTCCGGCGCGCGGGGCGGCGCGACGGGGGAGAGCATCTGGAGCATCTTGTCGAGCAGCCCCCGCTCGCGCCAGAACAGCTCGAAGGCCTCGTGGAAGACGGCGCGCTGCTCGCGCTTCGTCACAAAGACAGAATGCAGCGTCCAGTAGAAATCGTCGCGCGAGCCGAGGCCCGCGGCTTCGACGGCCCGAATCGCGTCGATGATCGCGGCGGGGCCGACCGGCAAGCCGGCCTTGCGCAGCGCGCGGGCGAAAAAGACGATGTTGTCGGCGATCCGGCCGCGGCCTTCGAGTGCCGTCGCTGGTTCCGTTTTCATGTAAGCATCTCTATGCGAGTCTTGGTTCCGGCCACCACCTTTGCGATTGTCATCCCGGAAGCGGCGCGGAGCGGCGCTGTCCGGGACCCATAAACGCCGAGCGTCGAGGATTGACGCACCGCCGCGATACATTTTTCGCGCCGGCGTTCATGGGTCCCGGTCTTGGCCTCCGGCCAAACCGGGATGACAACCTTTGAAGCTCGGCGACCATCGTCACTCCGCCGCGGCGAGTTCCGCCCGCACTTCGTCGAGCAGCGCCTTCGAGCGGCTCCCCTCCATGCGGGCAATATCGTCCTGGTATTTGAGCAGGACGCCGAGCGTGTCGGAGAGCGTGTCGGGGTTGAGCGCGATCTGATCGAGCTCGGTCAAAGCCCCTGCCCAATCGAGCGTCTCCGCCACGCCCGGCCGCTTGAACAGGTCCTCCTGACGCAATTTCTGCACGAAGCCGACCACTTCCGCCGCGAGCCGGCCGCGGATGCCGGGCAATCGCGTCGTGACGATCTGCATCTCGCGCTCGGCGTCCGGGTAATCCACCCAGTGATAGAAGCAGCGGCGTTTCAGCGCGTCGTGGATCTCGCGCGTGCGGTTGGTCGTCACCACGACGATCGGCGGATGCTCGGCGTGAATCGTGCCAAGCTCCGGGACGGTCACCTGGTGGTCGGCGAGCACTTCCAGCAGGAACGCCTCGAAAGCCTCGTCAGCGCGGTCGAGCTCGTCGATGAGGAGAATCGGCGCGCCCGCAGGGTCCGGCTCCAGCGCCTGCAGGATGGGCCGCTTGATCAGGAACCGGTCGGTGAAGATGTCCCTGGACAGAGCGTCGCGATCGACGCCGCCGACCGCCTCGGCAAGCCGGATCTCCACCATCTGCGCCGCATAGTTCCACTCATAGACGGCGCTGGCGACATCGAGCCCCTCGTAGCATTGCAGCCGAATGAGCTTGCGACCGAGCGTGGCGGCCAGAACCTTGGCGATCTCCGTCTTGCCCACCCCAGCCTCGCCTTCCAGGAAGATCGGCCGGCCCATCTTGAGCGACAGGAACAGCACGGTGGCGAGCGCGCGGTCGGCGATGTAGCCGGCGCCGGACAAGAGGGTAAGGGTCGCGTCGATGGAGGCAGGAATCGGGCGGGGCGGCATAGGCTCTGTTATCGGCTTGGAGAGAGTGCTCATATAGGGCATTTTGCAGCCGCACACGATCTCCGAGCGGCGCCATGAACCCCACCAACATCGACGACGAATTCGCTTCGATCAGCGAATATTGGTCGCCGCGCGTCGTCGCCTTGGCAAACGGCCAATACGTGAAGCTCGCCAAGGTGAAGGGCGAGTTCGTCTGGCACAGCCACGCCGCGGAAGACGAGTTCTTCCTGGTCCGCAAAGGGACCTTCATTATCCGCTACCGCGACGCCGAGGTCGTGCTGAACGAGGGCGACTTCCATGTCGTGCCGCGTGGCCGGGAGCACAATCCGATGGCGCCGGACGAGTGCTGGGTCCTGTTCGTCGAACCCGTCGCCACGACGCATACCGGCGAAGTGGAAACCGGGCTCACCAAGCCCATCGAGGCGCAGATCGCGCATTTTGCGACCTGAGCCGAACGCCCGCCGCACCATGGAATCGCCTTTCGCCGGCTCTCCGCTCCTGTCGCCGATCTTCGCGTCGCAAGCGGTGCGCGCCATCTTCTCGGATCGCATGATCCTCCAGGGGATGCTGCGTTTTGAGCTGGCGCTTGCCGAAGCCGAGGCCGAGCTGGGCGTCATTCCGGCGAACGCGGTCCCTTTGATCCGCCAGTCGTGCAATGCCGGCGATTATGACTTGGAGGAGATTGGGTATGCCGCCGAATTCGCCGGCAATGTCGCGATCCCGCTGGTCAAGGCGCTGACGGAGAGGACGCCCGAAGAAGCGCGCGGCTTCGTTCATTGGGGCGTGACCAGCCAGGATACGATCGACACCGCGTTCATGCTGATCGCGCGACATGCCTTCGTAGTAATCCGGACCGACATCAAGGAAACGATCGGCACGCTGATCGAAATGGCGGATGCTCACCGGGCGACCCTGATGCCCGGCCGCACCTTGATGCAGCAGGCGCTGCCCATCACCTTCGGCTACAAGGCGGCGGTGTGGCTGTCCGGCCTGACCGAAGCCGCGCGTCGCCTTCGCCGAGTGGCGGACGAATCGCTGGCTTTGCAATTCGGCGGGGCGGCGGGGACTCTCGCCGCGCTCGGCGAGGATGGCCTGAAGGTGCGGGGGGCGCTGGCCAGACGGCTGGAACTCAACGAAGCGCCGATCACCTGGCATGCCGAGCGCAGCCGCATCGCCGACATCGCCGCGGCGCTCGCCGGGCTGTCCGGCGCCTGCGCCAAGGTCGCCAGCGACGTGCTCCTGCTCATGCAGACGGAAGTCGCCGAAGCCTTCGAGCCGTCGGCTCCCGGCAAGGGCGGCTCCTCCACCATGCCGCACAAGCGCAACCCGGTTGGCGCGGCGGCGATCCGCGCCAATCACCGCAGGATCGTCGGGCTGACGACCACGAT
>JACCSN010000708.1 GCA_013812985.1 Hyphomicrobiales bacterium
GCGGCGGCGGCGATCGTGACGTCTTGGTCGACGAAGGCGACCCGCGGGTTGCGGCGGAGACCATCGAGCGCTTGCGCCGGCACCCGGGCGGCGAAGCCGTTGAGGACGGTGTCATAGACGTCGCTGACGGACAACCTATGGGCGCGCGCGAGCTCGTTGGCGGCGTTGCGCGGCTCCCCCACGCCGTCGCGCAGCACCACGATGTAGCGATCCTCGATTGGGCGGCCGGTTTGGCCCGGCTCCCGCCCTCGCTGCGCCTCGGTGCCCGGCGCCGCCAGGGCGGCAACCGAGGCCACCAGCACGGCCACTACCAGGGCAGCCCGCGCCAGCAACGGCGACAAACGCATTGACCAGAATCCTTTCGAGCCGGTGGACTTTATACGTCCGCTGGCGATTTTCGACGCGATCGGTCGCGCCATCTTGAGACCCGTATAGAGTGCAACCATGCACGATCCATGCCGCACGGCCGCCCAGGCGGCGAGTTGCGGCGCGCATCCTGGCCATCGTGGCGCCGTCTATCAGGGGCGTCGACGCTCAGAGATCGGCGCTGCTGGTGGAAATCTCGGCTGATGGAGGCCGTGCCGCTCGCTCCACGCTCCAGATTCTAGAGCGGCACCGGCACCTCGGGGTCGCGGCCGACCCAGGTGAGGCCGGGCACGTCGCGGAAGCGGCGGGCCATCACCTCGATCGCCTGGGGGTGGTTGTCGATCAGGAGAAAGCGGCGGCCGAGATCGAGACAGGCGGCGCCGGTCGTGCCGCTGCCGGCGAAGGCATCGAGAACGAGATCGCCGGGGCGGGAGGAGACGGCGACGATCCGCCGCAGGATGGCGAGCGGCTTCTGCGTCGGGTAGCCGGTGCGCTCACCGCCGTTCGTCGGCACGATCGTCTGCCACCAGCAGTCGGTCACTGTCTTGCCCCGCGCCGCCTTGGCCGCTCCCACCAGGCCGGGCGCCAGATAGGGGATGCGCTCGATCGCCTCATAGTCGAACCAGTAGCGGTTCGGATCTTTGACATAGACGAGGATCGTGTCGTGCTTGGCGGGCCACCGCTTTTTCGAGCGACCACCATAGTCATAGGCCCAGATGATCTCGTTCAAGAAATTGGCGCGCCCGAAGATGCCATCGAGCAGCACCTTGACGTAGTGGACCTCTCGCTGATCGAGGTGCAGATAGAGGCTGCCGCTCGGTGCCAGGAGGCGATGCACCTGCCGCAGCCGGGGCTCGAGGAAGGCCAGGTAGTCGTCGAAGAGATCATCATAGGCGACGCTGCCAACACTGACCGTCGTGTAGCGGCGCTCGCCGAAGCCGCGCCGGTCGCCATCCTCGCTGGCGGTGGTTTTGAGCCGGATGTAGCGCCGGGTGGCGCCGGTGTTGAAGGGGGGATCGAGGTAGACGAGGTCGACGCTCGCTGCCGGCAAACGCCGCAGAATCGGCAAGTTATCGCCGAGGTGAATCGTGCCGGTGGTCTCGTGCCGTAGCTCCACGCTTCCCCTCCCGCGGATCGCTGGGACGATTCACCGCCACCGCCCGTCCGATCGCCGGGAGGCGTGGTCGCCACCGCCAAGGATACGGCAGGTGCCGGGCGCGGCTCAGGTCATCGCCGGATCGCCCGGCGTCGCGGTCGCCGGCGGCGATGTGCCACGCGGTTGACCTCCAGGGTTGCGCCGCCGGGGTGTGCCTCATGGGCGCGACCAGCCGTAGGCGAGCGCGGCGCCCCGACGGTCCGTGGCGGTGACAGCGCTGCTGCACGCCGCTCTCGGATACCGTGGCCGGTGGACGCCGCGGATCAGCCAAGGACGCGGCAGAGCGCGGCGACCGAGCCGGTAGCGAGACGGAGCCGGGCGTGCCAGACGGCGGGTTGGTCGTACTCCCGCTCCATCCAGGCGGCAAGCCCGCCGGAGGCGGCGACCTCGGCGGCGGCGAAACTCGCCGTCTCAAACTCAAGACCTTCCAAAAAGAGCGCGGTCAGGCGTGCCGGGTCGGCGCGGTAGATCAATGCTGGCCACTCGAGATCGGTCGCGTTCGACGGCTCGGTCGATTCGCGCAGCACCAGCGCCGCCCCCTCGGCGGAGAGCCAGCAGGCGCCGGCGGTGGCATCGAGGCGCCGCCCCACGGCACGGGAGAGCGCCCGGTTGGTGGCACCCTCGGTGGCGCGTTGGACCGGCGGGTGGCTGGCGAAGGCGCGCGCGGTACGGCCGAGGCAGGCATACCACACCGCCGGTCGCCGCCGCGCCAGCCGCTCGGGCACCTCGCGGAGCTCCTCGGGGAAGCGATCGACCCAATGCAGCCAGCGATCGAAATCGCAGGCGAGCATCGCCGCGTGGCCAGCCTCGGCCGCGGCCTGAAGGGCACGGCGGCGACCGACCCCGACCTGGCGATCCCCCGCCACCACGACGACCCCCGGCGTGGCCGCGACCTGCTCGACGAGACGGGGATCGGTCGCGCTGGTGACCGCGAGGTAGACCGCCTGATACCAGCCAAGCGCGAAGCGGCGCTCGGCCAGCGCCGCCAGGTAGCGCCCGTCCGGATCGTGCAGGGTGGCGGTCAGGGCGACGGACGGCGAGGGTGTGGGCAACGCGGGAACCATCCGCTCGGAGCCATCCTTTCAGCGGGCGTCGTCGTCCGCGAGTCACCGCATAGCGTACTCGCGACGCCGCCAGCGCGACACCGCGATGCTGGCAACGGTTGCCCTCCTCTCCCCAGCGCCCGCGCACCACGGCGTGCTTGACTTTGATCGTCGAGGGCCGTCGCGATCATCGTCCACCGGCGCACGGCCGGGTGAAACGATCGCGCGGGGTTAGGCGTCCAAAGAGATGGGAGGGGGAAGTGACAAATGACCAATCTCTTTGCCGTGGTGGGGGAGCACCGCCGTCAACCGGAGCGATTGCTCTTGCTGGGCGACGACGGCCGCTACTACGCCTTGACCGCTGATGGCCGGCCGGTCGAGGTGCAGCCCAGCAACGTCTGGCGGCTCGACACCGATACCGCCAAGCGCGATCCGGGCGCCGAGCCGCCGCCGCGGCCCCGCCACAACGCCGGCTGAGCCGGCGACGCGACAGAGCCAGCACCGCTCACCGCTCGCTCGCCAGCCGGGGGTATAATCGTGGCAGAGGAGGACGCGACGATGGCGACGAATGTCCGCGAGCAGGAGAGCGGCATCCACTTTGCAACACCGGAAGAGGGGCGCGCCCTCTTCGATTACCAGGCCCGAAAACTGGTGCAGATGAGCGGCGACGAGTTCCTGGTGCGGTGGGACGCTGGAGAGTTCCGCGACATCACCGATACCCCGGAACACTGGCCCCTCATGTATCTCATCACGCTCATCCCCTTTGCCCGCCAGGAGGAGTGAGGAGGCCGTCGAGGGGTTCCTCGCCCGGCTTCGCCAGGTGGCGCTTTGCATCACCGACGAACCGCTCATCGCGAGCGGGTATCGAGCTTCTCCAGCTCCTGAGAACGTCACGTTTGGCTCCCTGAGCAAGCCGGTGCAATTGCGTTCGGAGAGTGGTTTCCCGAGCGTCATGCTGAGGCTTACGCACTCGTATCGGGTCGTTGCCGACAGCAGCGTGGATCGTCTTTGGCGGGTCGAGACGGTCGCGTACTGGTACCAGATCCTTGACCGGGAGGCGCGCGAGCTGCTTGCCTACCATTGGCACCTGCAGACCGTTGGCCCAGCCTTCCCCCATCTGCATATCTCGGGACGGATCGGCACGCTGCCGGTTGGACGCAACGTGCCGCCGGTAGCCCTCGGCGAGATGCACTTGCCGACGAGTCATGTCCCCTTCGCGGCGGTTGCCCGGCTCCTAGTCACCGAGCTCCGGATCGCGCCGATGCGCAGGGATTGGCAGGCGACGCTCGCGGCGGGTGAAGCCGCGTTTGCCAGGGAGCAGGCTCCCCCGGATTGAGCGGCGATCGCCACCTTACGCGCCCCCCGGCTACGGCTCGCCCACCGCGCCGCGGACCCCGAATGACTCTCCACCTGACGCGACCTGGTCGGCGGCGCCAAGCTCCCTGATTGGCGATCGGTCACTGGCGAGGCCGTCCGCGTTGGCCGGCGGGGCGCGGCGACGCGACCGGGGAAAGATGCGGCCCGGTCGCACGCTTCGATCTGCTCATTGCCGGCCTACGGCGTGAACTGCACGCCGCGGTGCTGGTTGCCGCCGCCAGTGTCGGGGAACTCCTCGCCGCTGATCGCGTACACCCCGACGAAGGGGGCGGCGACGCGACTCCAGTTCCCCTGGTCGGTCGTTTCCCAGAGGGTGAAGTGGATGTGCGGTGTGCCGGCGAAGCCCGGTCCGCCGGGACCGGAGATCGTGCCGACCGCTTG
>JACCSN010000715.1 GCA_013812985.1 Hyphomicrobiales bacterium
CGGGTGCACCATGCCGGAGCCGAGGATCTCCAGCCAGGAATCGCCGACCCCGATCTTCAGCTCGCCGCCTTCCCAGGAGCAGCCGATGTCGACTTCCATCGACGGTTCGGTAAACGGGAAATGCGACGGGCGGAAGCGCATCTTCACCGCGTCCACCTCGAAGAACGCCTTGGCGAAGGCCTCCAGCGTGCCCTTCAGATGGCCGAGATGGGTGGTCTCGTCGATCAGGAGCCCCTCCACCTGATGGAACATCGGCGTGTGCGTCTGGTCGGAATCGGAGCGGAAGGTGCGGCCGGGCGCGATGATGCGGATCGGTGGGGCGGCCGTCTCCATGGTGCGGATCTGCACCGGCGAGGTATGCGTGCGGAGCACCATGCGCGAGCCGTCCGGCTTCGGATGGAAGTAGAAGGTGTCGTGCTCCTGCCGGGCCGGATGTTCCGGCGGCATGTTGAGCGCGCCAAAATTGTAGAAATCCGTCTCGATATGCGGGCCTTCGGCGACGGAGAACCCCATGTCGCCGAAGATGGCGATGACCTCTTCCCAGACCTGCGTCACCGGGTGGATCGTCCCGACAGGCTCTGGAGCGGAAGGGAGCGTCACGTCGATCGTCTCGGACCGAAGCCGCTCTTCAAGCGCCTCCTCGCGGAGGACTTCGCGGCGCAATTCCAGAGCGGCGGCGAGACGGTCTCTGAGCCCGTTCAGCGCGGGACCGGCGACCTTGCGCTCCTCCTGGCTCATCGCGCCGAGGCTCTTCAGCCGCTCCGAGACAGCGCCTTTCTTGCCGAGCGCCGAGACGCGCACGACGTCAAGCGCACGCTCGTCGGACGCAGCGGAGATCGCCGCGGCGATGTCATGTTCCAGCGAGGCGAGGTCGGACATGGGATGACGGTTCTCGAGCCGAAACGGTCTGCAGCCGCAGGACGAATGAGGGGTGGATCGTGGAACGCCGGCGCTGTGTACCCTCTCCCGACCTTCGGCCAAAGCCGAAGGCCGCCCTCTCCCGCCCTGCGGGAGAGGGGAACACGCCCGCCTACTGCCCCGCCGCGTGCTCGAACTCGCCGGGGGTCGCGTCCTTCAGGTAGGCGAGCGCGCCGCGCGCCTGCTCGGCCAGCGCGGCGAAAGACGCCGGCTCGTGGATCGCCAGGTCGGAGAGTACCTTGCGGTCCACCTCGATGCCGGCCCGGTTGAGCCCGTCGATCATGCGGCCGTAGCTGAGCCCCAATTCGCGCGCGGCGGCGTTGATACGCTGGATCCACAGTGCGCGAAAATTCCGCTTGCGGACGCGCCGGTCGCGATAGGCGTATTGATGGCCCTTCTCCACCGCCTGCTTGGCGATGCGGATGGTGTTCTTGCGCCGGCCGTAATAGCCCTTGGCCTGCTTCAGGACTTTCTTGTGACGGGCGTGCGATGTGACGCCCCGTTTGACACGCGCCATGGTTCAGAACTCCGTCGATCAGCGGTTGTAGGGCATGTAGACCTTGACGATGCGCTCATCAGGCTCCGACAGAACCATTGTGCCGCGCGCATTGCGGACGAACTTCGGCGTCCGCTTGATCATGCCGTGACGCTTGCCGGCCTGACCGACCTTGATGTGACCGTTGGCGGTGAACTTGAAGCGCTTCTTGGCGCCCGATTTGGTCTTCTGCTTGGGCATTTCGCTCTCCTTGAATGTCGCACGCTTCCGCATCTGGCGGAGCATCGCTGAGAGAAGCTCGGGATTGAGCGTTTGAGGACCGCCACGGCATGCCCATGGGTGAGACACCCGTCGCCGGGCGATCCGAAGGGAGGTGATATAAACAAGGAGGACGCCGGACGCAAGAACGCGCAGGCGCTTGTGTTGGGCGCGGATAGATGGCGCGGCTCAGGACGTCCGCAGTCCGTCCGGGCGTTCGCCGTTGCGCCTCGGCCTAGTGACAATAACAAGGGCGCGGAGCCGATGCTTTGCCGGCTTCCACGCAAGTTGCCGTAGCTCAGCGGTAGAGCACGCCCTCGACGGGGCAGGGCCAGCCCGTCCGATGCCGTCGTTCCGAGCCCGCGGCCTTCTGTCATAGTTACGTCGAACAGGGTTGCGACAAGTTCCGAAAAGCAAATGTGAATGCTTAGACAAGAGCAACCATCCACGCTCCGAAGTGCAGAATGGTTGCTCTCTGACTATTGAATTACTCCTGAACGTTCATGACTCTCTGCACAATATCCTGAAGGGCGCGTGAATTGCTCTGAGCGGAACAGCTCGCGCTGCCGCGGTTAAGTGCGTTGGATAAAACGGCAACAGTCACCTGACACACGTTTGCGGCAACGCTGATAGGCACCTGGACCGTGATAGGAACGTTCCTGATGTCGCCGGTCGGCAGCTCGTTCCAACTGAATGTGCCCTGCGCGGGCATCGCCACCCCTCTTCGTTGAGACTTGCGGATGGTGCTCGCGCCGGGGCGGGCCGGCAAGCGAATTTCAGGTGAAGGTCGGCGAAGGTCAGCCGGACGGCGGGCTCACCTCCGCCGCGCTCTCCCCAGCGGACGCCGCCGCCGGCCCGGCCGAAGGCCCGCCTTTCGCCACGCCAACCATCGCCGCGCGCAAGACCCTGTCGCCGATGGTGAAGCCTTCCTGCATCACCTGAGCGACCGT
>JACCSN010000720.1 GCA_013812985.1 Hyphomicrobiales bacterium
GCGCGCCTCGCCGCGATCCTTCCGTCGCCGGAGACGCGCGACGCCGCCAAGCCGGGGCCGCAGACCCGCCGCATCGCGCGCCGGATCGCGGCGCGCGCCGCGCAATCCGGGCCTTACGCGGCCTGCGTGCTGGATGCGCCTTGAATCCGCTGGCAAGCGCTGCGGAAATCTCCTATATCGACGGCGAATTCCCGCATAGTTCGGCTCGCGAATATTTGGCCGCCGCCGATCAAGACTCCTTGGAGAACGTCATGCCAGTCCCGAAGCGAAAAACCTCGCCCATGAAGCGCGGCTTCCGCCGATCCCACGACGCGTTGCAGCAGCCGACCTATGTGGAAGACAAGGAATCCGGCGAGCTCCGCCGCCCGCACCACATCGACCTGAAGAGCGGCAAGTACCGCGGCCGGGACATTCTCGCGCCGAAGGAATAGATTTCGGCGCTTGCCCGGACGCAATAGGCCGGCCACCGAGCCGGCCTTTTCGTCTGCCCGGTCGCGAGCGGCCGCTTGTGCGTCGCAGCTGCGGGCTGCTTAGCTTGAGTCAGGCGCTCACCAAGGCCATCCATGCGCTACATCCCGCTGCTCGTTGTTCCGATCCTCCTCTACAACGCCTTTGCATTTCTGATTTTCGAAAGCACCGACAGCGATTTTCGCGAGGCGATCATGTTCAGCATGCCGCTCGTCTCGGGAGCGACGTTCTCGCTGACGGTCGGCGCCACCATCATCATCCTGGCCGTGCTGCTGCTCGGCATCGAAGTCGTGAAAGCGACGCGGATAGGCTCCGCCTCCATAGTTGACCATGTGTTGGCCACCGTGCTCTTCATCGCCGTCTTGCTGGAGTTCCTCCTGGTTCCCGAGGCGGCGACGAGCACCTTCGTCGTCCTGATGGCGATCGCGCTGGTCGATCTCGTCTGCGGCTTCGCCGTGTCGCTCAAATCCGCTTCTCGGGACGTGACCTTCGACGGCTGAGCGGGGTTGCGATTGGCGCCCCTTCTCCCGCTGTTTGCGGGAGAAGGCTGCGGCGCGCGAGCAACGGAAGCCTTCGATGTCATTTCGCCTTCGGGATCTCCATCACCTTCACCGTCGCCGTGTTCGGATCGGCCTCGGCGCCGAGATGCTTCTTGTGTAGCGCGGCCATCGTGCCGTCCTCCTTGATGGCGGTGATCGCGTCGTTGACGCGCTCCAGGAGCGGCGAGTCCTTCTTCATCATGATGGCGAAGCGGTCGCCCGTGCCGATGCGCTCGATCACGTGCATGGTCGGCATCTGCTGGAAGGCATACTGAAAACCGGCGATGTCGCCGACCGCGCCGGCGATCCGGCCGGCCTGCGTGTCCAGAAGCAGATCCTGCTGGGTGTTGTAGCCGCGATATTCGCCGAGCCCGGCCGTCTCCGCGTTCCCCTTGATCCAGGCTTCGCCGGTGGAGGTCGAGATCGCGCCGATCGGCTTGCCCTTCATGTCCGCCATGCTCGTCACGCCGGAATCGGTTTTCGAGATGAGCGCCAGGTCGCTGTCGTAATAGCCTTGCGTGAAGGCTTGGTTTTGCAGGCGCTCGTCGGTGATGGTGATGGAGGAGATCGCCATGTCGACGCGGCCGGAGCTGGTCGCCGCGAACAGCGCCTGGAAGCCGAGATCCTGGAACTCGATATCGGCGCCGATGCGCTTGCCGATCTCGTTGACGAGGTCGACCTCGAAGCCCTCAAAGGTGCCGTCCTCTTTCTTGTTTTCCCATGGTGGGTTGGCCGGATAGGCGCCGACCATCAGCGTTTCCGCCGATGCGGATCCGCCAGCGCCGAACGCGACGGCGGCGGAAAACATTGCAAGCGCCAAGAGCTTCAGTTTCATTTTACTCTCCCTGGTCAAAAGCTGATCCGCTTTCGCGGATGGGTGGCGGCGGAGCTGATCTCCGCCAGATGGTCGTCGCCGCCCAGCGCCGTCGCGATGCGGCGGCAGGCGTCGGCGATCTCAGCCGGATCCCGGCAGATGCACATCCGCATGAACATGTTCGATGATGGCCCGAACAGCCACCCCGGCGCGAGCCCGACATGCGCCTGCTCAAGAATGCGCCGGCATGCCTGACGAGAGTCATCCTGGCCGGCGACGGAGATCATGACATACATGCCGCCGGTCGGCTTGGTCGGGAGCACGATGCTGTTGTGGCCGGTGAACGCCGCATAGGCTGCGTCGACGCCGGCGCGGCAGCGCTCGCGCACTTGTCGCACGAAGGGTTCGCCGTCGAGGATCGCGGCGCGCGCGCCGGCCTGGATGAAGTGGGCCGTGCCGCTGTTGATGTACTGCGTCATTGCCGCGAGCGGCCGCGCGACCGACGGCGGGTGCGTCATCCAGCCGATGCGCCAGCCGGTCATCGCCCAGGCCTTGGAGAAGCCGTTGACGCTGAGGACGAGGTCCTCGTCCTCAGCCAGCTGTAGCACCGACGGCGCGGCCTCGGCGTCAAAGGCGAGCCGGTTGTAAAGCTCGTCGCTGATGATCCAGATGCCGGTGCGGCGGCTGAAATCGATGAGGGCCGAGAGTTCCTCGCGCGTCGCCGTCCAGCCGAGCGGGTTAGACGGCGTGGAGAACATGATGGCGCGGGTGCGGGCGTCGCAAGCGGCGAACAGCCTGTCGAGGTCAAGCCGCCAGTCGCCGTCCGTGTAACTGAGCGCGACCGCGCGCGGCTCGCCGCCGGCGACCTGGATGGCGCTGCGGATATTCGGCCATTGCGGCTCGATGTAGACGACGTTGGTGCCGCTATCGACGACGAGCTCGAGCGCCAGGAACACCGCCTGCATGCCGCTCGGCGTCACCGTCGAGCGCAGGACCGGGATCGATCTGCCGTGCAGGTGCGTGAGATAGCCGGACAGCGCCTCGGTGAAGGCAGGGAGGCCGCGCATGTCGGGGACGTAGAAGGTATGTCCCGCGTCGAGCGACGCCTTTGCGGCGTCGCGGATGAATTCCGGCGTGACGAGGTCGCCCTCGCCATACCAGAGCGTGATCACGTCCGGGATCGACTTGGCGCGGGTCGCGAGCTCGGCGATGTTCTCCGTCTCAAGGTCGATGATTTGCGGGCGGATGTGATGAAGCGCGGCAGGCGGCGCGCTGCGATCGAGCACGGGCATGGGTCTAGCTCGCCATGTCGGCGATCTTGCGGATGTCGGTGATGCGGAAGCCCATGGCGTAGCGGGCGCCGCGCCCGACCCGGACGGGCTTCAGGTCGGCGAGCTCGTGGCCGCCGCCAGCGAAGAACGACAGCTCCGCCGGGCCGGTCCAGACTTCGGCGACGCGTTTGTTGGAGCCGGTGAAACCGACGATGTCGAACACCAGCGGCCGCCCGCCCGAGTTTTGCGCCAGATCGGGGAAGTGGCGGATGCCCAGCACCGGCGAGCTGGCGAGCCCCAAAGGGCTTTGCGTGTCGTCCTCCTGTTCCAGCATCAGGCGCGCCTCGACCATCCGGTGATCGCGATGCGTCATCGTCGCAGCGAAAACGCTCCCGGCGGCGAGGGGCGCGGCGCTCGGATTGTCGAGCGGGTACGACCGCGTCATCCGCATCACCGCATGCTGCTTCGGCAGCCCCTGAATGAGGCCGCGATAAAGGTTGATGTCGTTGTCCACATACATGAACGGGCATAGAAACGTCCGCTCGCCCCCATACGAGGCTTCAATAAGCAGGAAGAACTCCTGATACTGCGCGCGGACCGGATCGAGAAGCTCGGCGGCCCCTTCGCTCGACGATTGCCACTCGCAGAAATGCGCGATCGCATAGCCCGGGTCCGGGCCGAGCGAGAAGCCGGGCGGCAGGAACGCCTGGACAGCGGCCAGATCCGCCCAGTATTCGATCGCCAGCACGATGCCGGCATTGTTCCATGGCGGCGGCGGGACGATGCTCGACCGCCCAGCCGGCGTCAGCGGCGTGGTGAAACCCTTCAGCAAATGCCCGCACTTCCTTCAGCTCCGGCCGGAAGCATTCCACCAAAGCCGTATCCATTTCAAGCTTGAAGGTTTAGCCCTGGATCGGGCAAAGGCTGAGACGCATGACCCATCCGCTGCACGGTCCGCATCCCTTCAAGCTCGGCGTTTTTTCCACCAACGCCGATGGCGGGCTGGCGCTGACCACCGTGCCGGAGCGGTGGCGGGCGACCTGGCCCGACAATGTGGCGGCGGCGAGGATCGCTGACGACGGCGGCTTCGATTTCTTCCTCCCGATCGCCCGCTGGGCGGGCTTTGGCGGCGAGACCAACGCCCGCGAATGGTCGTTCGAGACCTTCACCTGGGCCGCCGGCCTCGCCGCGCTGACCAGCCGCATCGTCATCTTCTCCACCGTGCACGTGCCTCTGGTCCACCCGATCTACGCGGCGAAGGCGCTGGCGACGGTCGACCACATTTCCGGCGGCCGCGCCGGCCTGAACATCGTCTGCGGCTGGAACCCGAAGGAATTCGCCATGTTCGGCACGCTTCCGGACGCGCGGTCCTATGAGCGCGCCGAGGAGTGGATCAAAGTCGTCGAGCAGGCCTACGCTTCCGACGAGCCGT
>JACCSN010000724.1 GCA_013812985.1 Hyphomicrobiales bacterium
GCCGTGAGCGACGCACGCTGGTTCGAGGTCGATGCGGATTTCGGATCGGCTGTCAGGCATTTCCGCCAGTCTATGGCCCTGTTCCAAATGGGAGGGTTCACGTCGCCGGGCCTTCAGGGATACCAGGCGTCGATGGCGCTTATGCACGCGCGTCAATCTGCTCATACCTCGCTTGAAGCAGGACTCCTGCGCATCCTGGAGATGCTCGGCGAGGAGAGACCCGTCGGCGAGGATTGGCATAGCGCACTAATCTGGCGAGCCGCCGCGGATTTTCCGGGGCGTCCGGCCATTCTAAGCGGACCCGTGGCCAAAGCCGCCGACGAGACCCGGCGCTTCAGGCATCGCGCCACCCACAATTATGACAGCTTCCGCATCGCGGAGATTTCGCGCACGCTGCAGGCGGCCGAGGTCCTCGTCGCCGAATTGCCAGGCCAGCTTACTGCCTTCAGGACTGCTATTGAGCCTACGCCTGATTGGATCGGCGCGTAAACCTCACCTGGAGCGATCGGCAACGTAGCCCGGAATGGAGCGGAGCGAAATCCGGGAATCAGGCCAAGCCGTAACAAATCCCGGATTGCGGGCCGAGGGCGCTTCATCCACGCTACCCGCCCGCCAGCATCTTGGCCAGCATATACCCCGACCCCGCGCCGGTGCCCGCGCCCGGCCACGTCGAGGCGCCGACCATGTAGAGGTCCTTCACCGGCGTGCGATAGCCGGCCCAGCCGGGGATGGGGCGGAGCAGGAAGTTCTGCGACAGGTGATGGCTGCCGGCGAGGTTGTCGCCGCCGACGAGATTGGGATTCTCGCGTTCCAGATCTGCCGGCGAGGCGACGAAGCGCGCCAGCACCTTCGCCTTGGTTCCCGGGGCGTAGCGCTCGATGATGTCCACCGCGCGGTCGGCGTACGCCTCCTTCGCTGCATCCCAGTCGTGCGAGAGAATTTCGCCGGCTGCGTCGCCGCGGATTTCGGCCGGCAGCACGCGGACCTGGACCCAGAGGATATGCCGGCCGTCCGGCGCGCGCGACGGGTCGATCGCCGTGGGCTGCCCGACCACGAGCACGGGCTCGGCCGGCAGCAGGCCCGCCATGGCCTGCGTATAGGCGCGCGACATCATGTCGAGGTCTGGCGCGAGATGCACGTAGGCGAAGCGTTTCAGTTCGTCGCCGGCCGCCCAGTCGGGGAGATCCGACATCGCGAGATGCACCATCATCGTCCCCGGCCCGTAGCGGAATTCTTTGGCGCCCCGGTCGAAGCGGGCGTCGCCGCTGCCGCCGGGCAGAAGCCCGCCGACGAGCGCCGTCGGCGTCACTCCGGCGACGACCGCCCGTTTGGCCCGGATCGTCTCGCCGTTGGCGAGGCGGACGCCAATGGCGCGGCCTGCCTGCCGGGAGATCTCGACGACCTCGGCGCCGAGGCGGATGGCTCCGCCAAGCGAGGCGAGATGCGCGGCCATGGCCTTGATCATCGTATCGGCGCCACCCGCGCCGATCACCATGCCAAAACTCTGGGAGGCCATGCTTTCCAGATAGGGAAACAGCGCACCGCCGGCGATGTCGGGCGGGAAGTCGAGATGCATGCCCCACGCCGCCATCGCCGCACGGATCTCCGGCGAGGTGAAATTCCGCTCCAGGAATTCGCGCGGCGAGGAGGCGACGAGTCGGACCGTTTCGAGGAGCCCGCCAGCGCCCTTTTCGCGCCATGCTTTCCAGCCGGTCTTCATGAGCGCGCGGGCCGTCATCGGCGAGCCGAGCAGGTTGAAGATGGTGGGCGCATCGGCCCCGAAGCCGACGAGCATGGCGCGCCAGGTCGCGGCATCCTGAGGCGAGAACCGCGCCGCGCGGGCGATCGTCGTCTCAAGGACCTTGGAGACGCCGAACCAGCTGCCGTTCCGCATCGGCGAGGCGAAGCAATGCTCCGCCGCCGCGAAGGCCAGGCCATGCGCCCGCAACGCGTCGCCATGCTGGGCGACGAACGGCGAGCCGGCGAAGAGGCTCAGATTCATCGCGCCGAGATCATGCC
>JACCSN010000733.1 GCA_013812985.1 Hyphomicrobiales bacterium
GTGGCGGGCAGAAAACGCGTGCCGAGCCCGGCGACGGGAAAGACGGCCTTGCGTATTGGATTCACCACACCTCGACCTTTCGTTTTCCTAATGCTTTTCCGAAAGCTTACATATTTCGGACAAAGGCCCTGAGAGGCCGCGCATGGGGTTGCGTATGAGCGTTCTTGTGACCGGCGGCGGCGGCTACATCGGCAGCCACATGGTCTGGGAGCTGGTCGGACGGGGCGAGAAGGTAGTCGTTCTCGACGACCTGTCCAGCGGCTTCGATTGGGCGGTGTCGCCGCGGGCCGAGCTGGTCATCGGCGATATCGGCGACCGCATCCTCCTCAACCGGATCATGCGGACTCGCGGCGTCAAGACGGTCATGCATTTCGCGGGGTCCGTGGTGGTGCCGGAATCGGTGGCCGACCCGCTCGGCTATTACCTCAACAACACGGTGAAGTCGCGCGAGCTGATCGCGGCGGCGATCGCCAACGGGGTGGAGAATTTCGTCTTCTCGTCCACGGCGGCGATTTACGGGGTGCCGGCCAACGTTCCGGTCGCCGAGGACGCGCCGGTCAATCCGCTGTCGCCCTATGGGGCTTCCAAGGCGATGACGGAGCGCATGCTCGTCGACGCCGCGGTCGCCTATGGCTTGAGGACCGTCGTGCTGCGCTATTTCAACGTCGCCGGCGCCGATCCGCAGGGCCGCACCGGCCAATCGACGCGCGGCGCGACGCATCTCCTCAAAGTGGCGATCGAGGCGGCGACCGGGCAGCGCGAGCACGTCGCCGTGTTCGGCACCGATTACGACACGCCGGACGGGACGGGGGTGCGCGACTTCATCCACGTCTCCGACCTTGTCGGCGCGCACGGCGCAGCGCTCGATCATCTCAACGCCGGGGGCGAGAACCTGGTGTTGAATTGCGGCTACGGGCGCGGTTATTCGGTGCTGGAGCTCCTCGACGCCGTGCAGAAAGTTTCGGGCCGCGCGCTGGACATCAGGGCGCGCGATCGCCGGCCCGGCGACATCCCGGTAATGATCGCCGCAGCGGCCGCCATCCGGGCGAAACTCGGCTGGCAACCGCGCTACGACGACCTCCAGCTCATCGTCGAGCACGCGCTGGCCTGGGAAGAGAAGCTCGTTCGCCGCAAGGCGGCCTGAGTCGGTCATCCTTCCTCAACCATAACCTTGCCAGAATTGGGAAGGCATTGGTGGGCGCGAATCCAGATTCGCGCGGGAGGCGAGGGAAGATGCGGCGCGCACGTCATCTGATTGCAACGGTTCTAATCGGCGTCCTCATGTCCGGCGAGGCCCGGGCGGAGGCAAGCTTCGACGGGTGGGTGCGGGATTTCTGGCCGGTCGCGCAAGCGGAAGGCATTTCGCGGGCGACATACGAGAACGCGTTCCGCGGCGTGACGCCGGATCCGGAGGTGCTGGAAAAGGCTCAATTCCAGCCGGAATTCGTCAAGCCGATGTGGGATTACGTTCGTAACGCCGCGTCGGAGAAGCGCGTCGCGACGGGGCGTGACATGCTCGCCCAGCACGGCGCGCTGCTTGACCGGATCGAAGCGGCCTATGGCGTCGACCGCCACATCCTGGTGGCCATCTGGGGCATGGAATCATCCTATGGCGAGGTGCTGAGCGATCCCAAGATCGTCAGGAGCGTCGTCCGCTCGCTCGCCACGCTCGCCTGGGGCGACAAGCGGCGCGCCCGCTTCGGGCGCCAGCAGCTCCTCGCAGCCCTGAAGATCGTCGAGCGCGGCGACATCGCCATCGACGGGCTGACCGGTTCCTGGGCCGGCGCCATGGGGCATACGCAGTTCATTCCGACGACCTATCAGGCCTATGCGGTGGATTTCGACGGCGACGGGCGCCGGGACATGTGGAACTCGCCGGTCGACGCGCTCGCCTCGGCCGGCAATTACCTGAACAAGTCGGGCTGGGTCGGCGGCAAGACCTGGGGCTACGAAGTGGTGCTGCCGACGGATTTCGACTACCGACTCGCCGATGTCGAGACATCTCACGCGCTCGGCGAGTGGGAACGGCTCGGGGTGCGGCGGGCCGGCGGCGAAGGTTTTCCGCGCCCCGAGGACAAAGGCGTGCTCCTGGCGCCCGCCGGGGCGAGCGGTCCGGCCTTCCTGCTTCTGCGCAACCACTACGTCATCAAGCGCTACAATAACGCCACGGCCTATGCACTCGGCGTCGGCCACCTCGCCGACCAGCTGCGTGGCGGCGGCGCTTTCGTCCAGGCCTGGCCAAGCTCCGAACGGCCGCTGAGCCGCGAGGAGACCGCCGAGCTTCAAGGGCATCTCATTCGCGTCGGCCTTTATCAGGGCGCAATTGACGGCAAGATTGGGCCGAGGTCTCGGGCCGCCATCCGTGCCTTTCAGAGCGGGCGCGGCCTGAAGGCGGACGGCTTTGCCGGCGTCCGGCTGCTGGAAGCGTTGCGGAGCGGCTGATCCGTAGGGTGCAAGAGCGGGTATGGGCGAGGTGAGATGAAGGTTGCGTTCCGTATCCTCTGCCTTTGCCTCGGCGCGATGATCGGGGCGGGGGGAACCCTCCCCGTCGCGCGCGCCCAGACTCCGGAGCGTGGCATCATCCTGGCGCAGGCCGAGCGGCAGAAGCGTCCCGGCATCTTCCGCTTCCTGTTCAAGAACAGGCGTGAGCGCCAGGTCATCGTGCCCGCCCCGCAATTGCAGCCGCCCGCACGGCAGTTGAAGCGACAGCAGGCCGAGCCGCGACAGGCGGAGCCGAAGCAGAAAAGCAAATCCAAGCGCAAGCGCGAAGGGGCCAAAGCGGAGAAGACCGAAAAGGCCGCGAAGCCGAAAAAGCAGCGCAAGAAGCGGGCCGTCGCCGCCGCTCCCGCCGCCCGCGAAATCAAGGCGGTCGAGAAAGCGCCGGACGCCAAGCGTGTGCTGGTGATCGGCGACTTCCTCGCCGACGCCATGTCGAAGGGGCTGGAGGTCGCCTATAAAGCCGACGCCAATGTCGTCGTCGTCGACGCGACAAGCGGCGATTCCGGCCTAGTGCGCACCGATCATTATGATTGGCCGGCCAAGCTCCCGGAACTCGTCGCGGAGCATAAGCCGGATGCCGTCCTGGCGTTGATCGGGGCCAATGACCGGCAGCCCATCAGCACCGATGCCGGAGCACAGGAACTCGACGGCGAGGGGTGGCGGGCGGCCTACGGGGTGCGAGTGTCGGCGCTCGCGGATGCCTTGAAGGCCACGGGGAAGCCCGTCCTCTGGGCCGGGCTCGTACCGGTGCGCCGGACCGCTACGTCACGCGGCTTCAGCACCATGAACGGGATTGTCCGCGAGCAGGTCGAAAGCAAGGGGTTGCGATTCGTCGACACCTGGAACGGGTTTGCGAACGAGGAGGGAAAGTTCGTGGCCGAAGGACCGGATATCAGCGGCCGATCCGTGCAGCTCAGGGACAGCGACGGCCTGAATTTCACCAAAGCGGGCCAGAGGAAGCTCGCTTATTTCGTCGAGCAGGAGCTCAAGCTGATACTCGGCGGCGGCGGTCCGCAGATTGCCGCGCTTGATCCGGCTGCCTTGAACGGAGCGCAGCCGGGCCTGAATGCACCAGCCGAAGCGGCGCCGCTGATCAGCCCGATGGTGCCGATCGAAGCCGTCATGACCGGGGACGGCGAATTTCTCTCCGCCGCGGCGGCGCCGGGCGCGCCCTCCGATCCGGCCGTGGTAACGGCGGTGGCGAGGCGGCTTTCCGGCGACGGCGAGGTCCGGCCGCCAGCCGGCCGCACGGACAATTACCTCTGGCCCGCGCCGCGTCTCGCTGCGCC
>JACCSN010000755.1 GCA_013812985.1 Hyphomicrobiales bacterium
CGGTTGTAGAGATCGATAACGTCGGCGTTCAGCATTCGAATGCAGCCGGAGGAGACGGCGCGGCCGATCGATTGCGGCTCGTTGGTCCCGTGGATGCGGTAAAGGGTGTCCTTGCCGCCCTGGAAGAGATAGAGCGCGCGGGCGCCTAGCGGGTTGGTCGACCCGCCCGGCATGCCGTCCTTCCACTGCCGCGCCCGCTCGTCCCGCGCCTGCATTTCGACCGGCGGATGCCACGCCGGCCATTCCCGTTTCAACTGGATCTTGGCTTCGCCGTTCCAGCTGAAGCCCTGGCGGCCGACGCCGATGCCGTAACGCATGGCTTTGCCGCCATCCATGACCAGATAGAGATAACGCTGGGCGGGATCGACGACGATCGTGCCTGCTGGTTCGCCCGTCGGGTCGTTCACCACCCGGCGATGAAACTGGGAGGGAATGTTCGCCATGTTCACCGGGGCAACCCGAAACGGTTCATCGCCGTCGGGCACGAGCAACGTCGAGCCGGTCGGGCCAGCATAGGCCAAGGGACCGACCGAGTCGCCCGTCGTGCAAGCGCCGAGAAGCGCCGCGCCTGCTCCAGCCAGGAATATGCGTCTGTCCAGCACGGGCGTCTCCGATACCCTTCGAGCGACCGAGAATTCGGACGCATCAAGGATCCGCTGGTAAGCGAACCTCAGGCGAGACTACGCCGGAACACGGTTACGAAGCAATTAAGAGGAAGGCCAGGGCGGAAACTGCTCCCGGGGCGTGGCAGGACGGCCACGCTCCGGGACAGGAGAACCCCTAGCCACTCAAACGGCGGGCTCGCCCCAGATCTCCTCCAGCCGCTGCGCCCGCCCGCAGCCCCACTTGTAATACTTGTACCGCACAGGATTAATCTTATGATAGTCCTGATGGTAATCTTCCGCAGGGTAGAAGGCCTGTTCCTGCAGGACTTGCGTCGCCACGGGCATCTTAAATTGCTCCGAGATGCGCGCTGTCCCGGCTTCCGCCAGCTGCCTTTCCTGGTCGTTCTCGATAAAGACGGCGCTCTTATAAGAGTCCCCCTTGTCGCAGAACTGGCCGGCGGCATCGAACGGGTCGATATTCTGCCAGAAGGTCTCCAGAAGCCGGTCGAACGTCACCTTCGAAGGATCGTATTCCACTTTGACAGCTTCGAAGTGCCCAGTCGATCCGGCCGAAACATCCTGGTAAGTTGGATTTTCCACAGTCCCGCCCGTATAGCCGGACGTGGTCGCCAGCACGCCTGGAAGCTTGTCGAACGCCTCTTCAACACACCAGAAACAGCCCCCGGCGAAGACTGCCGCTTCCCGGCCAGCCGGGGCAGCATCCTGAGCCAAAGCGGAGCCCCCTGCCAGAAAAGCTCCAAATACTGCCAAAGTCGCGGTTTTCATTGCTGTGCTCTCCGTGCTCACCTGGATTATAATGTGAGGCAGCTATCGCCAAGGCAAGTGGCTCAACGTGAACGTGATGCTTTGCGAGCGGCATTGTAGGGGAGAAGGCACTCCGGCTTGCGGCGGCTGCACGGACGGGCTCCGGTCTGGACGAGATTCTCTACGCGATTGCCGGTTGTTCAGGGGTGTGGCTGCCCGGCGACACCCGTCCATGAAAGCTCATGAACAGCGCCCGGGCACGCGCTCGATCGCTTCCCTGCGCCCGCTTCCAATGTTAGCTTCATCTTAAGAACTCGGTTACATACTGAATAAAATGACCGATTTTCGCGGCAAGCGCGATAACGGATCTGGCGAGCGGCGTGGGAAGCAGACACGCAGGCCTGACGTGGTGGGCATGTACCCTAGGCCTTTCGGACGGTGCCACCTAAGTCCGATGCCGGAGTAGCGACCGGCCTCGCTGGATTTTTTCAGCATCCGATTGCTTCAGTAGCCAAGCCTTGTGAGCCCCGCGAGACTGGCCAAGGCACGCTCACGGTTGGGACAAAGGTGAGAGCCGCGTCGAATTTCCCCCGCCAGGTAGCGACGAGAACGTTCATCGCCTGCTGATGGCCCTCGAAATGCAACCCAAATCAAAGCCGACGGGCTGTCTTCAGTTGTGGTCTTCAGGCAAGACCGGCAGCGGGTGAAATTCAATGCCCTCATCGGCGAGGGAGCGAACGTCCTCCTTCGTCGCCTCCCCGTAAATGCCGCGCCTGCCCACTTCCTCGTAATGGATGCGCCGCGCTTCTTCAGCGAATCGGTCCCCCACATAGTCGGCGTTGGCGGTCAGGTGCTGGCGCATCTTGCGCAGCATCGTCATCATCTCGGGCTCTTCGGAAACATTCGCCACCACGCGGACTGCCTCCTCACGGCGTGACGTCGCGACGGCCGGCGCCATCAGCGCTTTCGCCACGTCGACATCGCCGCATACCGGGCAGGCGATGCCTTGCTCGGCTCGTTGACGATCGAAAGCTTCCGAACTTGCGAACCAACCTTCAAAGGAATGCCCGAGGGAGCAGGACAACGTAAAACTGATCATGACGCCGATCTCAGCGGGACCGAACCCAGCGCCTCCGGATGGGCGAATTGCCGCTCATTCTTCAGAACAGGAATCCGCTGACGCGCTTGCAAGGACAGCTCCGGATCGATCTCCGCCGTGATGATTTCGGGACCTCGCCCGCCGGCTTCCGCCAGCACCTCGCCCCACGGCGCCACGATCACCGAGTGCCCGTAGGTCTCGCGACCGTCGGCGTGCAGTCCAGCCTGGGCCGCGGAGATGACAAAGGCGCCGTTCTCGATGGCGCGGGCCCGCTGCAGGACATGCCAATGCGCCTCGCCGGTTTGCCTAGTAAACGCCGCCGGCGCGGTGAGCGCGGCCGCGCCGGCATGCGCGAGCGCTCGATAAAGCTGCGGGAAGCGGATGTCGTAACAGATCGAAACGCCGAGGCGCAGCCAAGGGAGATCAGCGACGACCGCCCGGTCGCCAGGATGATAAACCGCCGATTCCCGCCAGCTCTCTCCCCCGGGCAGATCCACATCGAAGAGATGGATCTTGTCATAGCGCGCCATCACATGGCCGCCCCTGCCGAAAAGAAGCGCGCGGTTGGCGATGCGCCCATCCGCCGCCTTCAGCGCGAGCGAGCCGATATGGAGCACGATGCCGAGCTCCCCTGCCAGGGCGGAAAGGCGCTTGACCGACGGATCGCTGCTTTCGGGAAAGATGCTCGCCGCGAGCGCCTTCCGGTCGCGATTGACGACGTTCGTCATTTCCGGCGTCTGCACGTATTCGGCGCCGCGCGCGACGGCTTCCCGCACGAGCCGTTCGACCGTCTCGAGGTTCTCCGAAACGCTGGTGGTCGAGCGGAGCTGGATACAGGCGGCACGGAACGTCATGCTATCCTCACGCAGCCAACAAGGTGTCGAGCTCGCCGCGCGCCTGGAGCTCGAAAAGATCGTCGCAGCCGCCGACGTGGTGGCTGCCGATGAAAATTTGCGGGAACGTGAACCGGCCAGAACGGTCGATCATCTCTTTCCTCTTATCAGGAGCCACAGTCGCATCGATCTCCTCGAACCCAACGCCTTTGTCGCGCAACAGTTTCTTGGCGGCCGTGCAGTAACCGCAGAACTGGCGGGTGTAGATGGTCACGCGAGGCATCGGCGCTCGTCCAAATCGTGGTTCGTCCGGATATATTCTCTCGCAGGGCTTATCCTGCAAGAGGCGTCTGGAAGATCGCTTCACGCCGTTACGCGTGCGAAGGTGAGCACGTCGACTGAGGCCGCGCCGGCGCGCAGCAGCGCTCGAGTGGCGGCCTTGGCGGTCGCGCCGGACGTGTAGACGTCGTCCACGAGAAGAACGGAAGCGCCCGCGATTCGGGCTCTTGCCTCAGCCGGGACGCGAAAGGCGTTGCGCACGTTCTCTTCGCGTTGCAGGGCGGTCAGCCCAACCTGCCGCCGGGTCGGCGTCACCCGTCGAATCAGCAACGGATCCTCTGGCACGCCGGTAAGCTGCGAAAGGCGCGCCGATAGCAGAGCCGACTGATTGAAGCGGCGCCGCCAAAGCCGTCCCGGGTGCAACGGAACCGGTACGATCAGCGCGGCATCGGCAAGAAGCACACGTCCGGCCCTTCGCATCGCCGGGGCCATGACGCGAGCCATATAGGGCCGATCATGGTATTTGAGATGGTGAACCAATCGGCGCGCGACTTCGCCGTAGACCGCCGCTGCCCTGGCTCGACGGAAAGGCGGCGGGTCGGCAAGCGCTTCAGCGGAGACGATACCCTCCCCCATCTCGTAAGCGAATGGCGTGCCGTATATGGGGCAGAGCGGCGGCTCGATGAAACGGACTGCCGACCAGCAGCTCGGGCAGAGCGCGTCCTTGTCGGCAATCGCGGCGCGGCAGCCGGGGCATGACGGCGGCAGCACAAGGTCCGCGGCAAGCCTCGACAGATCGCGCAGGCCCGCGGCGATGTTTGCAGCTCCGAGCGTCCTCATGGCGATATGCTAACGCGGCTCGCGCACCGGGTCATCCGGCGAGTTGCATCGAGGCAGCGCCGCCGCTGATTTCCAGCCCGCCCGACCCATATCTTCGCCAATGGTCGTCCGCATCGTAGACAAATCGCTGCTTCGCCAGCGGCTGGCCCGCACTCATGGTCGCCCCACGGCCCACCCTTTGTTCTTGCTGGAAGCGGCGGTGGCGGAAATCGCTGATCGGCTGGCCAGCGTGGAACGCCGTTTTCCTGTGGCGGTCGCCTTTGGCGGTCAGACGCGCGCTTTCGCCGAAGCGCTTCTGCGCACCGGGAAGGTCGGGCAGGCGATCAGGTTCGAGCAGGCCGAAGCAGCCTTCCGTTCCTGCACCTTGGCGGGAGCCGTTGTGGAGGAGGAAACATTGCCGCTCGCGGCCGGATCAATCGATCTGTTTGCTTCCGCCCTTGCGCTGCAATGGACGAACGACCTGCCCGGCACGTTTCTCCAGATCAGGCAGGCCCTCAGGCCGGACGGCTTGTTCCTCGCCGCGATGGCGGGTGGGCGGACGTTGGCGGAACTCAGGGAGGTTCTTTTCCAGGCAGAAACGGAGTTGCGCGGCGGGGCCAGCCCGCGCGTTCTCCCAACCGCGGCAGTTCGCGATCTCGGCGAACTGCTGCAGCGTGCCGGTTTCGCGCTGCCTGTGGCCGACAGGGACGTTCTGACGGTGCGTTACGATTCAGCGTTTCAGCTTTTCGCGGATCTTAAGGGCATGGGAGCGACGAACTCGCTCGTCGACCGTGACCGGAGGCCGGTTGGGCGGCGCTTCTTCCTCCGCGCGGCGGAGATCTATTCCGAGCGGTTCAGCGACCCTGATGGACGAATTCGCGCCACGTTCGAGATCGTGTCGCTGTCCGGATGGGCGCCGCATGAAAGCCAGCAGAAGCCCGCAACGCGTGGCTCCGGGAAGATCAGCCTGGCGGATGTGCTCGGGTCAGGAAAACGGCGGGCCAAATAGGGTCATCGACGTCACCCGCCGCCGCCGCTACCGTCGCCACCGCCGCCCAGTCCGTTGATAACATCGTTGACACGATCGTTATAAAGCGTGTCGAGCGCGCCGCCCGTTGCGAATATCGCAACGACCGCCAGCGACATGATGCCCAGCACCAAAGCATACTCGATCGCCGTCGCGCCTGCTTCGTCGGCCAAGAAGCGCTTGATCAACGCCTTCGTCCTCACCGGATCGCCTTGCTCAAAGAAGATCAGCAAGATGGCTGATCAGGGGTTCATCGGCCGCAGGCATGGAGAAATCGCGCAGCCGGCTCGCCCGAACCCAGCGCAGGCGCTGGGCTTCGCGGGGAACTGGGACGCCTTCCCATCTCCTGCACACAAAAAGTGGCATCAGGATGTGAAAATCCGGATAATCGTGACTGGCAAACGTCAGGGGCGCCAAACAAGGTTTGGTAACGCTGATGGCGAGCTCCTCGAGAAGCTCCCTGATCACTGCATCCTCGGGCGTTTCGCCTTCCTCCACCTTGCCGCCTGGAAATTCCCACAGGCCGGCCATGGGCTTGCCTTCAGGGCGTTGCGTGATGAGGACACGCTTGTCCGCGTCGATCAGAGCGCAGGCGGCGACCAGGAGCAAGCGGGGCATCGCGGATCGTCAGCTTCGATAATCCGCATTGATGGCGACGTATTCAGCCGTCAGATCGCAGGTCCAAACCGTCGCTCGTCCCGTTCCCAATTCGAGATCGGCGCGGATCGCCAGGTCGCCGTGCTTCATGTAGGCGGAGACGCCCTCCTCGGAATAGTCGGCGTCTCGCTCACCCCGGAACGCGACGCGGTGATCGCCGAAATAGACTGAGAGCCGGTCCCGATCGGCCGGTTCTCCGGCCTTCCCTACCGCCATGACGACGCGCCCCCAGTTGGCGTCCTCGCCGGCTAGGGCCGTCTTGACCAAGGGCGAATTGGCTATCGATTGCGCGATGCGCTTGGCCGACGCGTCGGAAATGGCCCCTTTCACCGTCACCTCGACGAATTTCGTGACCCCCTCGCCGTCTCGGACGATTTGGTGCGCGAGATCGCGGCAGAGTTCGGCCAAGCCGCGGCGGAAGGCGCCGAGCGGCTCCGATCCGACAGCCTCAAGCTGCCGCACGCCGCGCGCGGCGGCCCGGCCGGTGGCGAAAAGGAGCACGGTGTCGGACGTGGAGGTGTCACCGTCGATCGTGATGGCGTTGAAGCTGTCGGACACGGCCTCCGACAGGCATCTCTGCAGGGTGGCCGCATCGACGGGGGCGTCCGTGAAGATGAAGGACAGCATGGTCGCCATATCCGGGGCGATCATGCCGGCGCCCTTGGCGATCCCGGTCAGCACGATTTCGCCGCCGTCTAACGCGACCATGCGCGTAGACACCTTCGGGAACGTATCCGTCGTCATGATGGCGCGGGCGGCGTCGAGGAAAAAGCCTGGGCGCGCTTCCTCCGCAAGCCGGCCAAGATGAGTGGCGAAGGGCGCGGGGTCCAGCGGTTCCCCGATGACCCCCGTCGACGCCAGAAACACGTCCTCGACGCGGCAGCCGACCGCCGAAGCGGCCGCCTCGGCGGTGCGTTGGACGGCATCCCGGCCCTTCAAGCCTGTGAAGGCGTTCGCATTGCCCGAATTGACCACCAGAGCCCGCGCGCGGCCGCCGGCGATCCGGGCGCGGTCCCAATCCACAGGGGCGGAAGCGCAACGCGAGGTGGTGAACACGCCGGCGACCGATGCGGCGGGATCAAAGCGGACCAGGAGGAGGTCAGTCCGCCCGCTATAGCGAATGCCCGCCTCGGCTGTCGCGAGGCGGACCCCATCCACCGCAGGCAAATCAGGATAGAATGCCGGCGCGAAGGGCGAGACCTTGCCCGCCATAATCGGCGATGTGGTCCAGGCGTCGCCTACTGTGGCTGAGCGCCCGTAGCCGAATCGGGCGAAGGAGCAGCCCCACCGCCAGTTGTGCCCGTCTGAGGCTGATCGCCAACCGGCGCCGGGCCGGTGACGCTGGCGGGATCGCCCGCTCCGTCCGCCGGAGGCTGGCCGGGGCCTTCGGGGCGGCCGAGGATCTCGACCGCGTATCTCGTCCGCAGGTCGGCCATCACCGTCTCGAATTTCTGCCGGACAAGGTAGTTGCGCAGTTCCCCTTCCACCTCGGCGAGCGCGGGCGGCTCGCTCATCCGCTTCTCTTCGAGCTTGATCACGTGCCAGCCGAACTCGCTTTGAACCGGTTCCTGCGTGAAGGCGCCTGGCTGCAGCGCCAGCGCGGCGGCCTCGAAAGGCGGCACCATCTGGCCCTTGCCGAAAAAGCCGAGATCGCCGCCATTCTGACCGCTCGGGTCTTTCGACTGCTTCGCCAGCTCCTCGAACGCCGCTCCGCCCTTCAGCTCCTCGATGAGCTTCTGCGCCTCTTCCTTGGTCTCGACCAGGATGTGACGCGCGCGGATCTGCTCCTCGGGCTTGTGCTGCGACAGGATGAGCGTCTCATAGCCTTTTTGAATTTCGTCAGGAGTCAGGCTGTTGACGATCTCCGCCTCGACATAGGCGTTGCGTAGCGCCTGCATCCGGATGAACTCGACGCGCTTCTCGAATTCCGGCCCCTGATCAAGCTTGGCGTCGCGCGCCGCGACGGCGAGCAGCCGCATGTTCACCAACGCGTCGATCAGCGCGCTGCGTTGCTGCTCCTGGGGAATTTGCTCGAGCTCGGAACCGAACTCCTGGCGGGCGAGCGTGAGATCTTCTTCCGTGATTGTCTGGTCGCCGATTCGCGCGACAACATCCGTCGGATTCCGCGTCGGCTCCGAAGTGGGCGCGGTCGCCGCTGGCGGCGGTGCGGGCTGAGCCGTGTCCTGCGCACGGGCGCCGAAAACGCCGGCGGCAAGCAGCAGTGCAGCGGCTGAAATAGCCGTTCTGGCCGTAAGAGATAGGGGCATTTGAACTCCTTTTGGGGCGGACGGCGGCCCGGCGACAGACCTGGGGCAGCGTTGACAGAGCTTGGCCCCGTTCTTATCTGTCGCCGATCCCGCAGTCCACTGCCGGTCCATGTTTGATGGCGCGCGGCGGCGACGCGCACAGCTTAAATTTCGGTAAGCCTCGGCCATCCCGGTCCACGGGCGCCCGGCGGCCAGAACGCTTCGCCGACAGGTAAGGATTCGATATGCTCGGCTTCCTCAATATCGGTCGGATGGTGTTTGGCTCGGCAAGCGACCGGCGCGTCAAGCGGTATCGGCCGGTTGTGGACGCGATCAATGCTCTCGAGGGCGACCTGTTGGGGCTAAGCGACGCCGAGCTCCGGGCCAGAACCAATGAATTTCGCGGCCAGATCGCCCGCGGCGCTTCCCTCGACGATCTTCTGCCGGCAGCCTTCGCCACGGTCCGTGAAGCGGCCAAACGGGCTCTTGGCCAGCGCCATTTCGATGTGCAGCTTATCGGTGGCATGGTGCTTAACGAGGGCTCCATCGCCGAGATGAAGACCGGCGAGGGAAAGACGCTCGTGGCCACCCTCCCCGTCTATCTGAACGCGCTCGCCGGCCGCGGGGTGCATGTCGTCACGGTGAACGACTATCTCGCCCGCCGCGACTCGGAGTGGATGGGCCGGATTTACCAGTTCCTGGGATTGGCGGTCGGCGTCGTGGTCCATGGGCTGACGCCGGACCAGCGTCGCCTAGCCTATGCGGCCGACGTCACCTATGGCACCAACAATGAGTTCGGCTTCGACTACCTCCGCGACAACATGGAATACAATCTGCACTCGATGGTTCAGCGTGGACATTATTTCGCGATCGTCGACGAGGTGGATTCCATTCTCGTCGACGAGGCGCGCACACCGCTCATCATATCCGGGCCGACCGAGGACCGTTCGGAACTCTACACCACCATCGACACCCTGATTCCGCAGCTTATGACCGGCGACTTCGAGATCGACGAGAAGGTAAAGTCCGCGACCTTCACCGAGGACGGCACCGAGAAGATCGAGGGCATTCTGAGCGGCTCGGGCCAGCTCCGCGGCGAATCGCTGTACGACGTCGAGAACGTCGCGATCGTCCACCACTTGAACAACGCGCTCCGCGCCCACAAGCTGTTCCAGCGCGACAAGGACTACATCGTCAAGAACCAGCAGGTCATCATCATCGACGAGTTCACCGGCCGCATGATGGAGGGCCGGCGCTATTCCGACGGGCTCCACCAGGCGCTGGAGGCCAAGGAGCACGTCAAGATCCAGCCTGAGAACCAGACGCTCGCTTCCATTACGTTCCAGAACTATTTCCGGCTCTACGAGAAGCTCGCCGGCATGACCGGCACGGCCCTCACCGAGGCCGACGAGTTCATCGACATCTACAACCTCGACGTGGTCGAGGT
>JACCSN010000793.1 GCA_013812985.1 Hyphomicrobiales bacterium
TCCATGCGGCGGCCGACAACGTGGTCAATCCGGCGATGGAGCTGGGCGGCAACGCGCCCTTCATCGTGATGGCGGATGCCGACATCGACGCGGCTGTGGCCGGCGCCATGATCGCCAAAATGCGCAATATGGGCTCCGCCTGCACGTCCGCGAACCGCTTCTATATTCACGACCGGGTGCATGACGAGTTCGCGGAGAAGCTCACGGCGAGGATGGCGGCCCTGAAGGTCGGCTACGGGCTCGACGAGGGCGTGGAGGTCGGCTCGCTGGTCAATGGAGAGACCCGCGACAAGGTGGTCGGGCTTGTCAACGACGCGGTCGGGAAGGGCGCCAAGCTGTTGACCGGCGGTCAGCTGCCGAACGGCCCGGGCTTCTTCTACCCGCCGACGGTGATGGTCGACGTGCCGGACGAGGCCAAGTGCTTCCACGAGGAGATCTTCGGGCCGGTCGCCGCCCTTCAGCGTTTTGGCGACGAGGAGGCGGTGATCAAGAAGGCCAACGACACCGAATACGGCCTGATCGCCTATCTCTTCACGCGGGACATCAAGCGTGGCCTCGGCGTCTCCGAGCGGCTGGATTTCGGGATGGTCGGCCTCAATCGCGGGCTGGTCTCCGATCCCGCCGCGCCGTTCGGTGGCATGAAGCAGTCCGGCATCGGGCGGGAAGGCGGGCATGAGGGCCTGATGGAGTTCCTCGAGACGCAATACGTGTCGGTGGACTGGTGAGGCCGCTCCAATGGACGTGATCATGCCGCAGCTCGGCGAGACGGTGGCCGAGGGCAAGGTCTCGACCTGGTTCAAGCAGGCCGGCGACGCGATCGAGGTCGGCGACAACCTGTTCGAGATCGAGACCGACAAGGTGACGATGGAAGTGCAGGCGCTGTCCTCCGGCGTCCTGTCGGAGATCCGCGTCCAGAGCGGGGAGACCGTGCCGGTCGGCGCGGTGGTGGCGGTGATCGGGGAGACGGGCGCGGTTGCGATGACCGGCACGCCCGATGATGCGCCGGGGAAGGTGGCCTCGCCATTGGCGTCGAGCAACTCCCTCCCTAGCCCTCCCCCGCAAGGGGGGAGGGAACGCGCCGCGCCATTCCCCTCCCCCTTGTGGGGAGGGGTGGCGCCGACCTTTCGCGAGAACGGCAGGACGGCCCCGTTCAAGATTGCTCCATTCGCCGAGACGAATACGCCTATTGGCAGTTATGGGAAAGCCGATGGGCCGCTTGGGCTGAAGGTGACACCGCTCGCAAGGCGGCTCATCGCCCAGAATGGGATCGACCTCGCCGGCTTGGCCGAAAACGTCAAAGCAAGGGGCGCTTGGCGCATCGGCAAGGCTGACGTGGAAGCCGCGCTCCATCAGGTCAGGCCGAGCCACCCCGCCCCCAGCCCGTCCCGGCAAGGGGGAGGGGAGCGCGCCGCGCCAGCGGCCGCCCAGTCGCTTCTCGCCAAGCCGGCGGCGGTCGAGCCACGCGGCCAGACGCTTCCCTTCAACACTATCCGCCGGCAGACCGGCGCGCGGCTGCAGGAATCCTGGCTGACGGTCCCGCATGTCTTCCAGGCGACCGAGGTGGATTTTCTCGCGGTCGACAAGGCGCGGCGCAGCGTGAAGGCCGCGCTCGAGGCCCGCCACGGCGTGGCGCTCACGTACCTGCCGTTCATTGCCCGGGCCGTCTGCATCGCCATCGCCGATTTTCCGCGCGTCAATGCGCGGCTGGAGGGCGACGGCCTCACGCTCGCGCCCGAGATCAACCTCGGCATCGCCGTCGATCTCGCGCATAACGGCCTCGTCGTGCCGGTGATCCGCAACGCCGACGAACTTAACGTCGCCGGCCTCGCCAAAGCCATCACCCGCCAGGTGGAAAAGGCCCGCTGCGGCAAGCTTACCCCGGACGATCTCGCCGGCGGCACCTACACCATCTCCAACAACGGCAGCTTCGGCACGCTGTTCACGGCGCCTATCGTCAATCCGCCGCAGGTGGCGATCCTGTCCACCGACGCCGTGAAGAAGAAGCCGGTCGTCATCGAAAGCGAGGGCGGCGATTCCATCGCCATCCGCCCGGTCGGCATCGTCGCCCAGAGCTTTGACCACCGCGCCTTCGACGGCGCCTATTCAGCCGCCTTCCTCGCCCGCCTCAAGGCCGTGCTGGAAACGCGCGACTGGGCCGGCGAGCTGGCCTGAACGAGATCGAGGCGTCGCGAGCGCCCGGACGATACCTCAGAGGAGGGGACGAGATGCAGGAGAACAGGCACCGGATCGGCTGGATCGGCATGGGCCGCATGGGCTATCCCATGGCCGAGCGGCTCGCCAAGGCCGGCCACGACGTGCGTGTCTGGAACCGCACGAAGTCCAAGGCCGAGCCGCTCGCCGCCAAGGGCGCCTCGATCGTCGATCGGCCCGGCGACCTCGCCGATGTCGACATTCTGTTCACGATGGTGTCGACCGGCAAGGATCTGGAGCAGGTCTATTTCGGCGCCGAGGGCGTCGTGAACGGCCGCGACGCGCCGGTTCCGCGCATTTTTGTCGATTGCTCGTCGATCGGCGTGGAGACCTCGGAGGCGCTGCGGGGCCGCATCGAGGCGCTCGGCTCCGCGTTCCTCGCCGCGCCGGTCTCCGGCAACGGCAAATGCGTCAAGGCGGGAAAGCTGTCGCAAGTGGTCTCCGGCCCGGAAGCGACGTTCGAGGTGGTGCGGCCTTATCTGGAAGCGATCTCCGGCAACGGCGTCGCCTATGTCGGCGAGGGCGAACTGGCGCGCATCTGCAAGATCGCCCACAATGTGCTCTTAGGCGTCTACACGCAGAACCTCGTCGAGATCGTCCTCTTGGCCGAGAAGGCCGGCGTGCCGCGCCACGCCTTCATGGACTTCATCAACAATTCGGTGATGGGCTCCATCTTCTCCCGCTACAAATCGCACGCTCTGGTCAACCTCGACTGGACCACGACTTTCACGCCGGCGCTGCTCCGCAAGGATATGGACCTCGGGCTTCAGCAAGGGCGCGAGCTCGGCGTGCCGATGCCGGTCACGGCGGCGACGCGCGAAGCGCTGCAGGCGCATTTCGGCCTGGCGCATCTCCAGGCCGATCCGCAGGCGTATCTGGAACGGGATTTCGCCGCGCTTCTGGAGACGGGCGCGCTCGCCGCGGGCATGACGCTGAAACCGGAGAACAGGCAGGTCCCGACGGGCCTTGAAGTCGCCGAGTAAGAGCGGCCGTGTTCGATCCGGCGAGCCTTTCCCTGCGCGGCGCCCGGGCGCTGGTGACCGGCGGCGCGGCCGGGATTGGAGCGGCGATCGCCACCGCGCTGGCCGCGAGCGGCGCGGATGTGTGCGTCACGGCGCATAGCCGACCGGCCGACGAGACGCTCGCCTCGATCCGGGCGCTCGGCCGCATGGCGGAGGCGTTGAGCGTCGATCTCGGCGCCATGTCCGAAGCCGCCGCGGCGGACCTGGTGTCGGATGCGGCGGCCCGGCTCGGCGGCGGCCTCGACATCCTCGTCAACAATGCCGGCATCATCCGCCGGGCCGAAGCGATCGACCATGCCTGGTCGGATTGGCGCGAGGTGATGGCCGTGAACCTCGACGCGGTCTGGCTCCTGTCGCAAGCCGCCGCCCGAACGATGGCGCCGCGCGGAAATGGCCGGATCATCAACATCGCCTCGGTGCTGTCGTTCCAGGGCGGCGTCCGGGTGCCCGGCTATGCGGCGGCCAAGCACGCCGTGGCGGGGCTCACCAAGGCGCTCGCCAACGAATGGGCGGGGCAGGGCATCACCGTCAACGCCATCGCCCCCGGCTATGTGGTCACCGAAAACAACCGGGCGCTCCGCGAAGACCCGGAGCGGATGCGCGAGCTTCTGTCCCGCATCCCTGCCGGCCGCTTCGCCGAACCCGACGAGATCGCCGGGGCGGCGGTTTTCCTCGCCTCGCCGGCGGCGAGCTACGTGAACGGCTCCGTGCTTGTGGTCGACGGCGGCTGGCTTGCACGCTGAACGGACCTTTTCGGGAGGCATGAGACCGGTCTTGCCACGATGACGGTCCGTGAGGCGCAGAAACGAAACTTGGCCTTGCACACGAGGGGCTCTATGGCGGCAGGTCTTGGATCGATGCCGGCGGAGTAGCTGGATGAATGTGGATGCGGGCAGATTTGACGACGTGATCCGGCGCTTCTACGAGGCTGCCGCCGTTCCGGAGCTATGGCCGAGCGCGCTCAACGTGCTGGCGGCTGCGACGGGCAGCGCGGGGGCGGCGCTGATCCCCTTCCCCAATGATGCGCCCATACCGTGTTCCGATAGCCTCGGAGAGCTGGTCGACGACTTCATACGTGAAGGATGGGCGCCCAGAAACACACGCTCGCTGCGCGGCGCCGTCATCATGAGGCGGGATCCGACAGCTTCGATGCGGCTGCATGCGGACCACGATCTTCTGTCGACGGACGAGATCCGGCGCGACGAGTTCTACCAGGATTTCCTGTTGCGGAGAGGATTCCAATGGTTTGTCGGTTCGTCTCTCGCCGATCTTGAGGGACGGCACGTCTTCATCGATTTTGAGCGCCGGAGCGCTGCCGAGCCCTATTCGCGCGACGAAGTGGCGGCCATGCAGAGCCTGCTGCCGCATTTGCAGATCGCCGGAAAGCTGGCGCTGCGGGTCGGGCTGGCCGCGAGCCAAACAGCCGTGACGAGCCTCGGCGCCCTCGGATGCGCAGCGGCTCTTCTGGACGGAGCGGGGCGTGTCGTCTCGGCCAACAAGGCTCTCGAGGCTCTTTTCGAGTCTCGGTTTCGGCTGGTCCATGGCAGCATCGTCGCCCTGGACCGCGAAGTGAACACAAAGATTTCGGAACTGATCAGCGCCGCGCTTGGCCAGAGGCATCCTGCGCCTGTTGCGCTTCGCTTCCCCGGATGCCGCCTCCCCGCTCCTCGCGGAAACATTGCCCGTGATGGGAGCCGCCAACGATGTGTTCGGCTTCGGCAAGCTCATCCTCACGATGAAGGACTTGAACGACGCAGGCAGCCTCAGCGTCGACATCATCCGACAAGTGTTCTCGCTCACTCCCATGGAGGCGAGACTGGCGCAAAAGATATCCAATGGGGCAAGCCTGGATGAGGCGTCGCGCGCGTTGCACATTGGGATCGCGACGGCGCGGATGCACCTCAAGCGGATTTTCGCCAAGACGGAGACGCACCGTCAGGCTGAGCTCGTCGAGCTTCTGAGCCGGTTCCGGGGCCGCGGGGGTTGATCCGCCTGGCGGTTCCGCCAAGTGCATTCGGTCAGCGCTCGATTCCTCGGATCATCCCGCCCGCTGCAGCTTCTCGCCCGCCAGATGCGGATATTTTTCTGTCAGCAGCGCACCAAAATAGTAGGTCGGGCGGAAGGCGGGATGCGCGCGGATCGCCTCCAGCCAGAGCGCGATGGCCGGCCTGTCGTCCCACATGCCGCCGAGATGGATATCGTCCATGCGCACGATGACCGGCATCATCGAGATGTCGGCAAGCGTCAGCTGCGCGCCCATCAGCCACGGGCCGCCGCTGGCGCCGATCACCTCGTCCATGCGGGCGAGGCCGCGCGCGAGGCGGTCCATCGCCGCCTGCATCTCTTTTTCCGGGAATCCGGTGCGGCCCATGGCGAGCAGGAACTCCTTCCTGAGCGGCTTGGAATTCGCCAGCGCGACGAACGCCTCCTCCGTCATGGCCTGGAAGTGCGGCAGGAAGGCGAGATTGTAGGAGGGCACGCGGATCGCCGGCGTCGGCGCCTCGTCGATGAAGCGCATCAGCGAGCGCATGCGGGCGAGCTCGATCGGGCGCTTGGGGCGGAACGGCTCGGGCTCGGGGCGGATCTCGTCCAGATATTCGATGATCACGGCGGAATCGATCACCGGCTCGCCGTCATGGAGCAAAGCGGGGACAACGCCGTTCGGGTTGATCCTGAGATATTCCGGCTTCAGCTGGTCGCCGGCGAAGAGGTCGAGCTTCACCTCCTCGAAGGGGATGCCCTTGGCGTTGAGGACGAAGCGGACCCGCTGCGAGCAGGTCGATTGCGGCGCATTGTGGAGGACGAATTCGGGCATT
>JACCSN010000273.1 GCA_013812985.1 Hyphomicrobiales bacterium
GTCCGAAAAAGCGGCGCAGCGGCTAAAGCGCCTCAATGCGTCGAATGGATGAAATCTCCGCTCCCCGTTTCGCCAGCCGCTCCACGGCGGCGGCGAACGGCTCGGCCGCGACCGCCATGTGATGCGCATTGGCGTGCAGCAGCGTGCTCTCGTCCCGCATGATGCCGACGTGACCCTTCCAGAAAACGAGATCGCCGCGAGCGAGTTCAGGTATTCCGTTTGCGAGCGGAAGAGGTACTCCGAGTGCGCTTTCCTGCATGTCGCTGTCGCGCGGCGCGGCGATCCCGCAGGCTTGCAGCGCGACCTGGACGAGGCCGGAGCAATCGATCCCCGACGAGGTCTTGCCGCCCCAAAGATAGGGTGTGCCGATGAACCGCTCCGCGACCGCCGTCCAGTCGCTCTCCCGCTCCTCCAGAGGCGCGAGGTGCTGGATGACCACGGCCCCGGCCGGCTCGATCAAGCCGTAGCGAGCATTCCTGTCTTCCGCCTCGCCCTTGACCGCCACGCGCGCGCCCAACGGCAAGCTCAGGATGGGCGGCGTCTTGATGTCGGGCTTCGCAAAGACCAGCGTGCGCGGCGCCCGCACTTTATGGGTGGGGCTGATGCACGTCCGCGACAGCGCTTCCCACGGCATCCATCCGACATAGCCGTCGTCCTGAAGCTGCGCCCAGGCCCAGCGCCCGTCCGCGGTCTCTTCGAAGAGGGCAATCCGCTCACCGCATAGCGCTTCCGTGAGCAGCATGGCGTCAGGGGACGGGTCCTTCCGCAGTGGCGCCTGCGAGACGATGACTTGCATGGCCTTGCCCCGCACGAAACGCAGAGCCTCCACCTGGCCCTGGAGAGCGATGTCCGCCAGATCGGGCCTGGCTGCGTTCAGTCGCGGGTCGACAGGCGTCAAATCACCGAGCTCCCGTCAGGGCGGCAGCGCGGCCGATTTCGCCACCACCAGATCGCCGAGGCGCTCCAGGAACAGCGCGCCGCTCACGGTTCGCTGGACGAGCACGTTGCGGCGGTCCGACGGGTCGCGCTTGCGCGTCACCAGTCCGTGCCGTCCCATCGTGTCGAGCGCCCGCGTGATCACCGGCTTGGTGACCCCGAGCTTGGCCGCCAATCCGCGCACCGTATGCGGCTGCGGCTCGAGGTAGACGGTGATGAGCACCGTCAGCTGCCGCGTCGACAAATCCGGCGCGTCGTCGCGGACAAGCGTCAGGGATACGTCGTGCCAGAGCCGCAACGCCTGCCCCGGTCGCAGGAGGACAGGCATGGAGCAGCCCAGCTGGTTTCGGACCCGAACCGATTAGAGACGCGATTTGCTGATGGGGCAAGGTGTTCGCCAAAACTAGCCGAAACGCTGTTGCAGATAGCGGAACAAAGCTCGGATCGCCTGAGCTTCGCCGCCCTCCGGCCCGGCCGGGCGGGCGGTGTTGTTCCAGGCAAAGATGTCGAAATGCGCGAATGTCGCAACCTTGGACACGAACCGGCGCAGGAACAGCGCCGCCACGATCGACCCGGCGAAGGTGTTCCCGGCTATGTGGTTGAGGTCGGCGACTTTGGACGACAGCCACACATCGTAAGGCTTCCACAACGGCATGCGCCACATGGGATCGTGCACTTCGGCGGCGGTTTTCGCCAGGGCCTCGGCGAAGGCGTCGTCGTCCGTATAGAACGGCGGCAGCTCGGGCCCGAGGGCCACGCGCGCGGCGCCCGTCAATGTCGCCATGGTGACGATGAGATCAGGCGCTTCCTCATCCGCCAGCGCCAGCGCGTCGGCAAGCACCAGCCGACCTTCCGCGTCGGTATTGCCGATCTCGACGCGCAACCCGTTGCGGCTCGTCAAGATGTCGCCGGGGCGGAAAGCCCGGCCGGAAATGGCGTTTTCCGCGGCCGGAATAACGACCCGCAGTCGCATGGGGAGGCCCGCATCCATGATCATCGAGGCAAGGCCGAGGACATTGGCGGCGCCTCCCATGTCCTTCTTCATCAAGGCCATGCCGCTGGCCGGCTTGATGTCCAGCCCGCCCGTGTCGAAAACGACGCCCTTGCCGACCAGCGTGACTTTCGGGTC
>JACCSN010000810.1 GCA_013812985.1 Hyphomicrobiales bacterium
TGATCTGCAATGCCGCTTGCCCGGCCCACGCCGAGGCGTGCCGGCAGGCCTGCCCGGATGTCTCGTTCACGATTGCAATCGGTGCTGCCGACTTTGGCCCGGCTTACGACGACGTGGTTGAGACTCACCGTGGGGCGCCCATCAACGAGGCGCTCGTCGAGCGCGACGATCCCTGCTGGTTCTTCTTCACCTCCGGCACCACCGGCCGCCCCAAGGCTGCCGTCCTCACCCACGGCCAGATGGCCTTCGTGGTCACCAATCACCTCTGCGACCTGATGCCCGGCACGACGGCCGAGGACGCATCGCTGGTTGTCGCCCCGTTATCGCACGGCGCCGGCGTCCATCAGCTCAACCAGGTCGCCCGCGCCGCAAAGACAATCCTGCTGCCCTCCGACCGTTTCGACCCCGAAGCGGCGTGGCGTCTCGTCGAACAATGGCAGGTCACCAACATGTTCACCGTGCCGACGATCCTGAAGCTGTTGGTCGAGCATCCCGCCGTCGATCGCTTCGACCATTCCTCGCTACGCTACGTCATCTACGCCGGCGCGCCGATGTACCGCAAGGACCAGAAAGCGGCGCTCGCAAAGCTCGGGCCGGTGCTGGTGCAGTATTTCGGCCTTGGCGAGGTGACCGGCAACATCACTGTGCTGCCGCCGGCGCTCCATAGCGCCGAGGATGGCGAAAGCGTGCGGATCGGCACCTGCGGGATCGAGCGCACGGGAATGCAGGTCTCGATCCAAAACGATGTCGGCGCGGAAGTTCCTCCAGGGGAAACCGGCGAAATTTGCGTGATCGGCCCCGCCGTCTTCGCCGGCTATTACGACAACGAGGACGCCAACGCGAAGGCCTTCCGCAATGGGTGGTTCCGCACTGGCGATCTCGGCCACCTCGATCGGGAGGGCTTTTTATTCATCACCGGCCGCGCCTCCGACATGTACATCTCGGGCGGCTCCAACGTTTACCCGCGGGAGATAGAAGAAAAGATGCTGGCGCACCCGGCGCTGACGGAGGTCGCTGTTCTCGGCGTCCCGGATCCAATCTGGGGCGAGGTGGGCGTCGCCGTCTGCGTTCCGGTGCACGGCGCACATGTGTCGGAGCCGGAACTCGCCGCTTTCCTCGACGGCAAGCTGTCGCGCTACAAGATCCCCAAGCGCTTCCTGTTCTGGCCGGAGCTGCCGAAATCCGCTTACGGCAAGATCACGAAAAAGATGATCCGCGAGGAACTGGAGCGCCGCGGCGAGCTCGCGGGTTGAGGGGTGCGATCACGTCAGCCGCTCCGGTCGCGCCATCAGGCCCGCCGCGGTGAACCCCCCGTCCACGGCAAGGATCTGCCCGGTCACATAGGAAGACGCGCCTGCATCGAGCAGGAACTCGACCGCGCCGGCAATTTCCTCGGGCGTCCCGTAGCGTCCCATCGGCACCGTGCTGCGCCATTGGAGCCGGTCGCGGTCCGTATGGATTTCGCGCACCATCGGCGTCTCGATCGGGCCCGGTGCAATTGCGTTCACGCGGATCCCGTCGTCCGCGAGCTCTACCGCCATGATCTTCGTCAGCGTCACCAGCGCGCCCTTGGAGGCGCCATAGGCGGAGCGGCCGAGGTTCCCCTTAATGCCGGATACGGACGCAATGTTGACGATCGCCCCGCCGCCATGTGCCTTCAGAATCGGTGCGATCGCCTGGGACAGGACGAACGCGCCGATCACGTTGACCTCGTAGATCTTCCGGAAAAGGTCAGCGGTCGTTTCCGCGAATCGCACATTGGCGGCGATCCCGGCGCTGTTCACCAAACCCGCAACGGGCAATTCGGAGGAGCGAAGCCGGTCCGCCAGGCCTTGGATCGCAACGTGATCCGCGACATCCAGGACGGCGGTCTCGAGCGCGTCCTCATGTCCCGCAAAGCGGATCGCGAGCCGCTCCAGTCCCGCCGCGTCGCGATCGGCCGCGACCACGCGCCAGCCGGCCCCGCTCAACCGCTCCACGGTGGCCAGGCCGATGCCGGACGCCGCTCCTGTGACGATCACGGCGCGCTTGGTCAAATCGGCTCCTCTCGCAAAATCTCGATCACAAGCTCGAAAGTAACGCAAACCGGATTTTCGCCCCGCGCCAGCAGGCCCTCGTGGATGGCGCCGGCCATGTCCACGGCGGCCACGGCAAGGCTCGCGCGCGGACGCCCGGCCACCGCCTCGATTTTCCCGCCGGCGATCATGAGCTCGGTGGCCAGCGAGGGGACATGACGCGGCAATGTCACGGCAAGCGGGCAGTCCGTGGTAAGGTGAGCGGATGGCCCCGATCTCGTACGCTCGCCACCGGTTCCCGCCGGCTGTCATCCGGCACGCCGTCTGGCTCTATTTCCGCTTCACCCT
>JACCSN010000824.1 GCA_013812985.1 Hyphomicrobiales bacterium
ACGATGTCGACATGCGTGCCGTCCTCCAGGAACGGCATGTCCTCGATCGGCACGATCTTGGACACGACGCCCTTGTTGCCGTGACGGCCCGCCATCTTGTCGCCGGGCTGGATCTTGCGCTTCACCGCCACGAAGACCTTGACCATCTTCATGACGCCGGGCGGCAGCTCGTCGCCGCGCTGCAGCTTCTCAACCTTGTCGATGAAGCGGCTCTCCAGGCGCTTGCGGCTCTCGTCGTACTGTGCCCGAAGCGCCTCGATCTCGGTCATCAGCGCATCGTCGGCGGTGGCGAACTGCCACCATTGCGAGCGCGGGTTGGCCTCCAGGGCCTCGCCGTCGATTTCGACGCCTTTTCTGAAGCCCTTGGGGCCGGAGGTCGCGACCTGGCCGCGCAGCATTTCCGCCAGGCGGCCGTAGATGTTGCGGTCCAGGATCGACTGCTCGTCGTCGCGGTCCTTGGCGAGGCGCTGGATCTCCTCGCGCTCGATCGCCATGGCGCGCTCGTCCTTCTCCACGCCGTGGCGGTTGAAGACGCGCACCTCGACCACCGTGCCGAAGGTGCCCGGCGGCATGCGGAGCGACGTGTCGCGCACGTCCGACGCCTTCTCGCCGAAGATGGCGCGAAGGAGCTTCTCCTCCGGCGTCATCGGGCTTTCGCCCTTCGGGGTGATCTTGCCGACCAGGATGTCGCCGGGCTTGGTCTCCGCGCCGACATAGACGATGCCGGCCTCGTCGAGGTTCTTCAGCGCCTCTTCCGAAACGTTGGGGATATCGCGCGTGATCTCCTCCGGCCCGAGCTTGGTGTCGCGCGCCATCACTTCGAATTCCTCGATGTGGATGGAGGTGAACACGTCGTCGCGGACGATCCGCTCGGAGAGCAGGATGGAATCCTCGAAGTTGTAGCCGTTCCACGGCATGAACGCGACGAGCACGTTGCGGCCGAGCGCCAGGTCGCCATGGTCCGTGGAGGGTCCGTCGGCGATGATCTCGCCTGCCTGCACGCGGTCGCCGACGCTCACCAGCGGACGCTGCGTGATGCAGGTCGACTGGTTGGAGCGCTGGAACTTCTGCAGCCGGTAGATGTCGACGCCCGATCTGGAGGCGTCGCGTTCCTCGGTCGCCCGGACGACGATGCGGGTGGCGTCAACCTGGTCGATCACGCCGGTCCGGCGCGCCGCGATCGCGGCACCGGAATCGCGCGCCACGATCGGTTCCATCCCGGTCCCGACAAGCGGCGCCTCGGCGCGCACCAAGGGCACGGCCTGACGCTGCATGTTTGAACCCATGAGCGCGCGGTTGGCGTCGTCGTTCTCCAGGAACGGGATCAGCGCCGCGGCCACCGAGACGAGCTGCTTCGGCGACACGTCCATCAGGTCGACCTTGTCGCGGGCGAACATCGCCACGTCGCCGGAGTGCCGGCAGATCACCAGATCGTTGATGAAGCGGCCGTTCTCGTCGAGCGGCGCATTCGCTTGGGCGACGGTGTATTTGGACTCCTCCATGGCGGAAAGGTAGACGACCTCGTCCGTCACATGAGCGTCAGCAATCTTCCGGTATGGGCTCTCGATGAAGCCGTATTTGTTCACCCGGGCGAAGGTGGCGAGCGAGTTGATCAGGCCGATATTCGGCCCTTCCGGCGTCTCGATCGGGCAGATTCGGCCGTAATGGGTCGGATGCACGTCGCGCACCTCGAAGCCGGCGCGCTCGCGCGTCAGGCCGCCGGGGCCGAGCGCCGACAGGCGCCGCTTGTGGGTGATCTCCGACAACGGGTTCGTCTGGTCCATGAACTGCGACAGCTGGGACGAGCCGAAGAACTCGCGCACCGCTGCGGCCGCCGGCTTCGCGTTGATCAGGTCCTGCGGCATGACCGTGTCGATCTCGACCGACGACATGCGCTCCTTGATCGCCCGCTCCATGCGCAGGAGCCCGACGCGATACTGGTTCTCCATAAGCTCGCCCACCGAGCGCACCCGGCGGTTGCCGAGATTGTCGATATCGTCGATCTCGCCGCGGCCGTCGCGCAAGTCCACGAGCGTCCGGATGACGGCGATGATGTCCTCCTTGCGGAGCACGCGCACGGTGTCCTCCGCATTGAGGTCGAGGCGCATGTTCATCTTCACCCGGCCGACGGCCGAAAGGTCGTAGCGTTCCGAATCGAAGAAGAGCGACTGGAACATGGCCTGCGCCGTGTCCACCGTGGGCGGCTCGCCCGGGCGCATCACCCGGTAAATGTCGAACAGCGCGTCCTCGCGGTTCTGGTTCTTGTCGGCGGCCAGCGTGTTGCGGATGTAGCCGCCCACATTGATGTGGTCGATTTCCAAGAGGTTCAGCGTGTCATAGCCGAGTTCGAGCAGCTTCTTCAGTGTCCCGCCCTTGATCTCGCCCGTCTTGGCGTCGCGGTCTACCGTCAGCTCGTCGCCGGCCTCGAAATAGATCTC
>JACCSN010000278.1 GCA_013812985.1 Hyphomicrobiales bacterium
GGCGCCACCTGGACGCCGCCGGCCTGAAGCTCCCACCGGTAGCGCGGATTCATCAGGAAGAGGGATCCGACCGGATCGTAAAGGAGCCGGACCTGCACGCCGGCGGCAGCTCTCTCCAACAGGATCGCCTTCAGCTCCTGGCCGAGCGCGTCGGAGGCCCACGAGAAGAACTGCAAGTGGATCGATGTCCTGGCGCCGCGGAGATCGTCCATGAGCCGCGGATAGAAGTCTGCTGCATCCTGGAGGATATCGACCCGGTTCTCCTTCGTCAAAGCCGAATGACCATTGTGGCGCACCAGCTTGGCCACCCGGCCCTGCGGGCCGGATCGCGCCTCCAGCATCGCCAGCGTTTCGTCCTGCGCGGCCAGCAAGGCCGCGAGCGGCCCCGGGCCGCGGTCGAATTCGTGCCGGATGAGCCCCGGTCTGTGGCTGAAATCGCGGTGTTCGCGGCCGAACAGGACGTAGATGACGAGGCCGATTCCCGGCAGCACGATGAAGAGAAGCGTCCAGGCAAAGGCTGCCTGCGGGCGCCGGTTCTCCGAAATGATGTAAGCGGAAGCAGCGGCCGCATAGGCGATGAAGGCGGCCAAGGCGAACGTTTCGCCGTTCATCGGGCTGGGGCGTCGTCGATGCGCGATGGCTGGCGAATAATTGTCAGGGTTTAGGCCTCCTTTGTCGCGCTTGTGATCTCAAGAGCAGCCTGGCCCCGCAGGTTCCCGATGCGGCTGGGCCGCTCTCGACCTTCCCCTCAATGGAGTTTACGCGTCTTACTGCCCCCGCCCGGCCTGGCTGGCGAACCTGCGCGCCTCGTCCGCCGCGCGGAACAGCGCCTTAGCCTTGTTGACGCATTCGGCCTGCTCGGAATCCGGGTCGGAATCGGCGACGATGCCGGCGCCCGCCTGCACATACATCACGCCGTCCTTCACCACGGCCGTGCGCAGGACGATGCAGGTGTCCATCTCGCCGTCGCCGGAGAAATAGCCGACGCAGCCGGCGTAGGGGCCGCGCCTTTCCTTCTCCAGCTCGTCGATGATCTGCATCGCCCTGATCTTTGGCGCGCCCGACACGGTGCCGGCCGGAAAACCGGCGATCAGCGCGTCGAGGGCGTCGCAATCGGCGCGGAGTTCGCCCTCCACGTTGGAGACGATATGCATCACCTGGCTGTAACGCTCCAAGAAGAATTGGTCGGTGACCCGCACGCTGCCGAGTTTCGAGACGCGGCCGGCGTCGTTGCGGCCAAGGTCGAGGAGCATCAGGTGCTCGGCGCGCTCCTTCGGGTCGGCGAGGAGCTCAGCGCCGAGGCGGCGATCTTCCACCGATGTCACGCCGCGCGGGCGAGTGCCGGCGATTGGGCGGATCGTGACCTTGCCTTCGCGCGCGCGGACGAGGATTTCCGGGCTGGAGCCGACGATGGAGAAGCCGTCGAAATCAAGGTAATACAGGAAAGGCGACGGATTGATGCGGCGGAGCGCCCGGTAGAGCGCGAAGGCGGGCAGCGGGAAGGGCGCCTCGAAACGCTGCGAGAGCACAACCTGAAAAATGTCGCCGGCCCGGATATAGTCTTTGGCGCGGGCGACCATACGCCTGTATTCGGCCGGCGTTGTGTTAGAGGCGACCTCGCCGGACAGCGCCAGATCGGCCGGCGCGGTGGAATGGTCGAGCGGCCGGTCGAGCGCGTCGACGACCTCGATCAGGCGGTTCACCGCGCGGTCGTAGGCGGCGCGGGCTTGAAGCTCCGGATCCGGCCGCACGGGCGTGACGATGGTGAGCTCGTCCTTCACCGAATCGAAGATCGCCACGATTCGCGGGCGGATCAGCACGGCGTCGGGCGCGTCGATGCCGGCGCGCTTCATCGGCGGCAGCTCTTCAATGAGGCGCGCCGTGTCGTAGGCGAGGTACCCGAAGATGCCGGCCGCCATTGGCGGCAGGCCCTCGGGGACGGCGATGCGGCTTTCCACGATCAGGGCGCGGAGCGCTGTGAGCGAATGGCCCGGACAGGGATCGAAGCGCGCGAGGTCGGGCAGCCGGGCGATCTCCGCCGCCCCGCCATGGTGCCGAAAAATCAGATCGGGGTCAAAGCCGATCATGGAATAGCGACCGCGGACCGCGCCGCCCTCCACCGATTCGAATAGAAACGCGTTCCGTCGCGAGCCCGCCAGCTTGAGGAAGGCGGAGACGGGGGTTTCAAGGTCTGAGACAAGGCGGGTCCAGACCAGCTGCGCCGCGCCGCTCTCGCACCGCGCGACGAAACTCTCCAGGCCGGGTTCGACCTGCATCAGCCCGCAACTATCGATCGACCTGGCCTATTGCGCCTGGTTGTTGCCGGTCAGTTGCGCATAGGCGGCATTGTTGATGCGCGTCTCGCGCGCCTGGAGGAGCTGGCGATAGTAGGATTGCAGGATATCGTTGCGAAGCGCCCCAACGAGCTGCTCCTTGATGGCGCGGGCATCGGCGGCTTCCGCGAAATAGGCCGGCGCGGTGACCCGGTCAACGCGGAGCAGGACGCGGGCGGGAGGGGTGTCGCTCTCGGCATTAACGACGTAACCTTCCGGTCCGGCGAAAGCCTGGGCGGCGGCGTTGGCGCTCATCCCCGCCGGCGCGGCGCCCCGCTTCAGATTCTCCACCACCTGGACCGGCTTGCCGATCTCGGCGGCGAGCGCCTCAATCGGCTCGCCGCTCCGTAACCGGGCGAGCAGAGCCTCGGCGCGTTCATTGATGCGCTTCTCGGTTTCCTCGGCGGTCCAGGCGGCGAGCGCCTGATCGCGCACCTCGACGAGCGACCGTTCGCGCTCCGGGATGATCTCCAGCACCTCATGGAAGACAAAAGCCTCGCTGCCGCTGCGGATCGGATTATTCTCCACGCCGACATCGCTCTCATATGCTTCGGTCAGGAGCTGGTCCTTGGCCGGCAGATCGGGAACGGCGCTGCCGTCCGGGGCGGCCCCGTCCTTGGCCACTGCCTCGATGACGCGGAACGGCAGCGGCATGGTCTTGGAGATCTCCTCCAGCGTGGAGCCGCCGGCCCGCTCGTCCTCCACCTTGTCGTAGATCTCGGTAATGCGCTCGCGCGCCAGCCGGCCGGCGAGTTCCTCGCGCAGCCGCGGCGCGACCTCGGCAAGCGGCGACACCGCGCCCGGCTCGACTTCGGTGACGCGGATGATGGAGGGCTCGATGGCGTTGTCGAGCACCGGAAAAACCGTATTCGGCGTCGCGGCGAAAGCGGCTTCGGCGATCGCCGGGTCGAGGATTTCCGCCTGGGTCTTCAGGCCCTGGTCGAGATCGGCGGGCGCGACATTGCGGGTAGCCGCCAATGAAGCGAAATCCTCCGGCGCGCGGATCGACGCCATCGCCTGTTCCGCGGCTTCGCGCGCGTCGAAGCGAATCTGCTCGATGCGCCGCCGTTCGGGGCGCGTAAAACTCGGCTTGCGGCGCTCGTATTCGGCGGCGATCTCCGCGTCGGTCACGGAGGCGGGGTCGGCGAGGCTTGCCGGATCGAGGACAAGGAGGCCGAGCTTTCTGTATTCCGGCGCGCGGAACCGCTCCGTGTTCGCGTCAAAATAGGCTTGCAGCGCGGCGTCGTCGGGCGGCGCGACCGGTTCGATTGCCGATTGGTCCACGACGATGGACGAGACTGCCCGCTCCTCGTTCTGGAATTGGTAGAGCGCCTCCACCAGCGGCCGCGGGACGTCGATGCCGGCGGCGATGGATGAGGTGATCTGGTTCCGCACAAGGTTCTGGCGGATGTCGCGGACGTAATCGTCACGGTCGATGCCGGAATTCTGGAGCAGCGATTGGAACTGCTCGCGGTCGAACTGGCCGTCGGCGCCGCGGAAGTTCGGGTCGTCGGCGATCTCGGCCGCGACGCGATCCTCGGACATTCCGAGATTGCGGCTCCGCGCCTCGTCGTCGACGGCGGCGTCGAGCAGCAGCTGGTTGAGCAATTGCTCCGGGCTGACCTGCCGGCCGGAGCGCTCCAGCCGATCCTGGACGCTGGCATAATCGGCGACGGTCACTTCCTCGTCGCCGACGCTCGCCAGCGTTCCGGCGCCGTAACCGGCGAATTGGCCGGAAACGCCCCAGATCGCGAAGCTGATAACGAGCAGGATCAAAAGTCCCTTGGCGACCCAGCTATTGGCCCCTTGACGCAGCGATTCGAGCATGGAAAGCCTCAAAAACACGAAAAGGCCGGGTGCGTTGGCCGCCCCAGCACGCCGAGCATAAGACCCCCGTCCTCGCCTGCCAAGGCGGATTGACGCGCACGCTCTGAGGCATAGGCGCCCCGGCGCGCAGGAGCCGGACCGACATGCGCCATCTGATCGCCGGCAACTGGAAAATGAACGGGCTAAACGAAAGCCTCGACGAGGCGGCGCGCATCGCCGAGGGCGCGCGGCAATTCGTGGGCCGGGTGGACGCCATGCTCTGCCCACCGGCGACCTTGATCGAGCGGATGCGGCGGAGCTTGGGCGGTTCGCCGCTCATTCTCAGCGCGCAGGATTGCCATGCGGAGCCGTCAGGCGCCCACACCGGCGGCATCTCGGCCGAGATGCTGGCGGACGCCGGCGCGACTGCCGTCATCCTTGGCCATTCGGAGCGCCGCGCCGATCATGGCGAGACGAACGACATCGTGCGCGCCAAGGCCGAGGGCGCGCGGCGGGCCGGCCTCACCGCCATCATCTGCGTCGGCGAGACGGAGCGCAAGCGCGACGCCGGCGGGGCGCTGGCGGTTGTCTCGCGGCAACTTGAGGGTTCCGTGCCCGCCGGAGAACCGGGCGACCTCGTCATCGCTTACGAGCCAGTCTGGGCGATCGGCACGGGACGCACGCCGAGCGAGGCTGACATTTGCGCGGTGCATGCCCATATCCGTGCGGAGCTTGAGGCCCGCTTCGGCGCGGCGGGGCGAGCCGTCCGCATCCTTTATGGCGGCTCGATGAAGCCGGCCAACGCCGCGGCGATTCTCGCCGTGCCCGAGGTGAACGGCGGCCTGATCGGCGGCGCGAGCCTGAAGGCGGACGACTTCCTCGCCATCATCCGCGCCGCGGCGGAAGCATGAGCCACGGGCTTCAAAGCGCCGGCCGTCTCGTGTAGACGAGCGCGGCGAAAGAAAGATTCGGATAAATGACGACTGTTCTCATCGTAGTGCACCTGATGGTGGTTCTGGCCATGATCGGCTTGGTGCTGTTGCAGCGCTCCGAGGGCGGCGCGCTCGGCATCGGCGGCGGCTCCGGCGCGTTCCTGTCCGGGCGCGGCGCCGGCAACGTGCTGACGCGCTCGACAGGTATCCTGGCGGCCGTCTTCTTCGCCACCTCGATCGGCCTCGCCCTCCTGGCGCGCATCGAATCGCGGCCCTCCGACATCCTGGATCGCATCCCGGGGCAGAGCACGCCGGCCGGAGGGCCCGCTGTCCCGGCCGCACCGGTTCCGGCCGGGGCTCCGACCAGCGCGCAGGACGTGCTGCAGGGTCTCGGAGGCGCGACATCCGGCCCGCAAGCGCCGTCGGCCGATGGCGGCGCCGCCGCGCCAGCCGCGGCCC
>JACCSN010000875.1 GCA_013812985.1 Hyphomicrobiales bacterium
CCCTGAAGCGGGATCGCCATACCAGCATGCCTTCTGCGTTCAGCTTGCGGACTTCTTTGCTGAACAGCTGATCCTGATAGCAGAACGCCGCTGCCAGGCATCCCGGATAGTTTGCTGGCAGATTGCCGTTCTTGGAAACGCCGAGATCACCGGCGGCAACGATGAAATCAGCGGCGGGAGCCGCGGCGAGTTCATTGCCGGCGACGTGGGAGCGATCGAAAGGTCGGAGAATACTCGGGTGGTCGGCGGCAGCGATGTCATCTTCGCCAATGGAGGCAACGACACGATCGCCGGGGACGTGCTTTCCACAATCGATGGGGGGCGCATCATAGGCGCCAACGACACGATTCACGGCGGCGCCGGCAACGACGATATTGCCGGCGAGTTCGGCCCGAGCGTGTTTTTCCTCAACGTGGGCGCATCGGCGACGATCGTAACGGGCGGCGACGACCTGCTGTTCGGCGACGGCGGCAACGACGCGATTTTCGGCCAGACCGGCGCAGACCGGCTGGACGGCGGCGAGGGCGCGGACGACCTTGACGGCGGCGCGGGCCTCGATTTCGCCGCCTACGGGACCGCCGCGGCCGGCGTCACCGCGGACCTCGCCCGGCCGAACCTGACTCCGCCGGCGACACCTATGCCGCCATCGAGGGTCTCGCCGGCTCCGATTTCAACGACAGCCTGCGCGGCAATGCCGTGGGCAATCGCCTCGACGGCGGCGCGGGTACGGACGTGCTCGTCGGACGCGGCGGCGCCGACGCGTTCGTCTTCTCGGCCGGCTACGATGCCGACCGCATCGCGGACTATACGGACGAAGTTGACCGGATCGACCTGCGGGATTTCGATTTCGGCAGCTTCGCGGAAGTGAAGTCGCTGGCCACGAATACTCCGGCGGGGGACTTGAGCCTGAACTTCGGTGACGGCGATGTCCTTCTCATTACTGGCTTCTCCCGCGCAAGTTTCGACGCGGGTGATGTGATCCTCTGATCCGGAAAGCTGCCGAACAACCAGCATCCGCGCTTCCCTTAAAGTGGATGGACACTGAGTCCTACGACAGCGCTCCCCGGCAAGAGGCTAAATTCGACCAAACGAAACATCCCGCCGCCGCGACCAGGCAATCCGGTTCGCGCCAACATCAGAAAAGGAAAGATACCATGTTCAATTCGATTTTCCGCGCCGGCCTTCTGGCCACCACCCTGCTTGCATCCGGCTGGGCGCATGCGCATGACCACGCTGTCACCAACGAGCTCAAGCAGTTCGGCCAGCTGCCCCACGGTCCCGCCGCAGCCGCGCCGGAATCCGGCGGTCGCCTCTGGGGGAACCTCGGCTCGCAGCACTCGCGATCAGCACATCCGACACGCTCGCCCAATCCTACTTCAACGAGGGACTGGCGTTGGCCTACGGGTTCAACCACGCCGAGGCGCGGCTGAGCTTCCAGGCGGCTCAGCGCCTCGATCCGACCTGCGCGATATGCTTCTGGGGCGACGCGCTGGTCCTTGGCCCCAACATCAACGCGCCGATGGATGCCGCGGCCGTGGCTCCCGCCCTGGCCGCGCTTGAGAAGGCGCAAGCCGCAGCCGGCCGGGCCAGCGACCGCGAGCAGGCGCTGATCGAAGCCCTGTCGGCCCGATACTCAGCCGATCCCGCGGCCGATCGCGCCGGCATGGACGCGGCCTATGCAGCGGCGATGCAGGCCGTCAGCGAGCGCTTTCCCGTAGACCTCGATATCGCGACGCTCTACGCCGAAGCGTTGATGGACCTGTCGCCGTGGAGCTACTGGGAAGACGAAGGCAGGACGCCCAAGGGGCGCACCGCCGAGATCGTCGGCACGCTGGAAAGAGTGCTGGCGGCCGATCCGGACCATATCGGCGCGATCCACTTCTACATCCATGCCGTCGAGGCGTCCCCGCCTCGGAACCGCCCTGCTCAGGTCGATCGACGACCTCGCCGAAAAACTCGCCGGTGACCGGGAGTTCTTCTGGACCAAGCCGCATTCGACAGCCGATCGGATGCGCGGCGGCGGATCGGCGTGACCGCACGGCGGCGAAACGGCCCAGGCCCAAGGCCCAAGCCCGGTTTCGAGCTTGGCGAACCGGATCGCCGCGTCGCCGCCAAGGCCGTCGGAATCATAGAAGAGATCGCCGGTGTCGCTGATACGATGCGACCAACACCGCGAAAACCCACCTCCTGCGCCGCTTCACCAGGACCGGCGCGCATCGCCGGGCCGACCTCGTCGGGCTCGCCGCCTCCCTCGCTGCGCCTGTCTGACGCTTGCGGCTTAGCTGAATTCGGACAGTTCGCCCGGAACAGTTCGCCCGGATAAGACAGCGCCGTTGCGTAACGCCCCAACTCTCATGTGACCCTGCCCGGCGGGTTGGTCGTGCCGGAAACGATCCCTATAATGGGGCTCAGGATCTTGGGGCGTGCTTCGATGATGTCCCTTCGGCAGGAGGACCCGTGGCCACAGGCCTGATCGCATTGCTGGACGACGTCGCGGGTCTCGCCAAGGTCGCCGCCGCCTCGCTTGACGATGTGACCGCGCAGGCGGTGAAAGCCGGCGCCAAGGCCGCCGGCGTGGTCATCGACGACGCGGCCGTGACGCCGCGCTACGTCGTCGGCTTCGCCGCCGAGCGTGAGCTGCCCATCGTCGGCAGAATCGCTCTCGGCTCGCTGAAGAACAAGCTCCTCTATTTGCTGCCGGCGGCTCTCGCGCTGAGCCTGGTCGCCCCTTGGCTCATCACCCCGCTGCTTATGCTGGGCGGCGCCTATCTTTGCTACGAGGGGACGGAGAAGGTCTACGAGGCCCTCTTCCCGCACCGCGCCCACCAGCATGAGGCGGCGGTGGCCGGGGTCGCGGTCGAGGACGTCCAAGGCTTCGAGAACGAGAAGGTCAGCGGCGCCATCAAGACCGACTTCATCCTCTCCGCCGAGATCATGGCCAT
>JACCSN010000896.1 GCA_013812985.1 Hyphomicrobiales bacterium
CGCAGACCGGCACGCCCCGCTATGCGGGCGACATGCTGTTCCTGTGGGACGGGGTCAGCCTGGTCACCGCCGTCCTCGCGCTGTTCGCCATCCCCGAGATGATCGCCCTCGGCGTCAAGGGCGGGGCGATCTCGGCGGTGCCGATGGAGGACAAGAATTTTTCGTACCGCCAGCTCTTTCAGGGCGTCATGGAGGTGCCGCGCCACTGGTGGCTGGTGCTCAGGACTTCCGTTATCGGCGCCGTGGTCGGCATGATCCCCGGCCTCGGCGGGTCCGCGGCGGCGTGGCTCTGCTACGGCCACGCGGTCCAGAGCTCCAAGCATCCTGAGCGCTTCGGCAAAGGCGCCATCGAAGGCGTTATCGCGCCGGAAACGGCGAGCAACGGCAAGGAAGGCGGATCGCTCCTGCCGACCTTGTTCTTCGGCATTCCCGGCAGCTCCGGCATGGCGGTGCTCCTCGGCGCTTTCCTCATCCTCGGCATCCAGCCCGGCGCCACGATGATGACCGACCATCTCGACCTGGTCTGGACGCTGATCTGGGCGCTGATCGTCGGCAACCTGATCGCCGTAGCGATCTTCCTGTTCGTCTGCCGGTGGGTCGCGCGGCTCACCTTCGTGAACGGGGCCGTGCTGGTGCCGTTCATCATGGTCTTCGTCGCATTCGGTTGCTACGTCAGCGAGCGCCAGTGGCAGAACCTGGTGATGCTGGTGATCCTCAGCATCATCGGCTACGGCCTGCTCAGGGCCCGCTGGCCGCGCGCGCCGTTCGTGATCGGGCTCGTGCTCGGCGGCCAGGCGGAAGCGTCGCTGAACCAGGCGCTGCAGCTTTGGGGCTATGCGTTCTTCCTGCGCCCGCTGTCGCTCGTGCTGATCGGCATGATCGTGCTCCTGCTCGCCACCTCGGTCTACAAGCACCGGCGCCGAGGCTCGCTGAACCCCGAGTTCAGCGGCTGACGATGCGCAGTTTCAGCACGTTCCTGACCGTGATCATGTTGGCGATCTTCACCGTGATGGTCACCATGGCCTTCGGGTTTCCGGCCGATGCGCGCTTCATGCCGTTCATCGTCGGCATACCGGGTGTCGTGCTGTGCCTGGCTCAGCTCCTTGCCGATTGGCGCAACGCGCAATTGGCCCCGGCCGCCGCCGCCGCCGATCTCATTCCGGCTTTCAGTGGACCCCCGCTTCCGGACACGGGACAACCGGAGCTCAGCGAAAGCGAGACCGTCCGCCGCGAGATCGTGCTGTGGAGCTATTTTCTCGGCTTCGTCGGCGGCTTGCTCTTGTTCGGCTTCTGGATTTCCGTTCCGGTCTTGCTGGTCAGCTTCCTGCGCTTCCAAGCGAGCTTGTCCTGGAAGGCCGCGCTCGCGGCAGGGCTGGGAGCGACCCTGCTTCTATATTTGGTCTTCGAGGTCTTGCTGAGGATCCGGCTGCATCCGGGCTTCGCGACCAAGTTCGTGTTCAACGCACTCGGCGGATAGCGCCGGCGCTGAACCGGACCCCGGAAGGGTCCGGCGGTAAACGGCCCAACAGGCCTGAAAAATGGGAGGACTGATATGTTGAGAACGTCTTGGGGAACGCCGCTCGCGGCCGCGATCGTCGCGGGAGGCCTCGCGGGCGCGCCCGCCGCCGCCCAGACCGGCGCGGACTTCTACGACGGCCAGACGGTGACCTACGTCGTCTCCACCGATCCCGGTGGCGGCTACGACACCTACGGGCGCTTGATCGCCGAGTTCATGCAAAAGCACCTGCCGGGCTCGACCTTCGTGGTGCAGAACATGCCCGGCGCCGGCCACATCATCGGCGCCAACGCCATCTATGCGTCCGAGCCCGACGGGCTCACCATCGGCACCTTCAACACCGGCCTTATCTACAACCAGCTCATCGGGCTGGAGAGCGTGAAATTCGACTTCACCAAGATGTCGTGGATCGGCAAGGCGGCGTCCGAGCCGCGCGTGATCGTCACTTCGAAGAGCTCCGGCATCGAGAGCTTCGAGCAGCTGCAGGCGCTGACGGAGCCGGTCAAGTTCGGGACGGCGGGGGTCGGCAGCGCCTCCTATGTCGAGACCACCATGCTGAAGAGCGCGCTCGACCTGCCGGTCGACGTCATCACCGGCTATAACGGCAGCGACGACCAGCTTGCCATGCGCCGCGGCGAGATCCAGGGCATCGTCGCGTCGCGGTCGACCTACGAGCAGTTCGTCAAGGAAGGCGAGGGC
>JACCSN010000906.1 GCA_013812985.1 Hyphomicrobiales bacterium
GCGTCGAACGGCTCGGCCACCGCCATGCCGAGGATGTGCTGGCAGAGCACGTCGAGCGCGCCGGGCCGGAGCGGCGGCGTGTCCTGGTGGCCGAGATAGTTGGCGTCGAGCGCCGCCCGGCATTCCAGCACCTCGAAGCGGTTGGACGGCACCAGCATGCCCTTCGACGGCTCGTCCATCCGGTGGTTGGCCCGGCCGATCCGCTGCGCCAGGCGGCTGGCGCCCTTCGGCGCGCCGACATGGATGACGAGGTCCACGTCGCCCCAGTCGATGCCGAGATCGAGCGTCGAGGTGGCGACGACGGCGCGGAGTTCTCCGGCCGCCATGGCCGCCTCGACCTTTCTGCGCTGCGAGCGGTCGAGCGAGCCGTGATGCAGAGCGATCGGCAGCGTTTCCTCGTTGATGCGCCAGAGTTCCTGGAACAGGAGTTCCGCCTGCCAGCGCGTATTGACGAAGAGGAGCGTCGTCCGGTGCGCATGAATCGCCTCGTAAACCTCCGGCAGGGCGTAGCGCGCCGTGTGCCCCTGCCAGGGCACGCGGTCCTCCGATTGCAGGATCGACAGCTCCGGCGCGGCGCCGCCTTCGACGACGATGCGGTCGGCGAGCCGCCGCGCCTCGCCGGCCTCCTGCGCGACAAGCCAGGCGCAGAGGTCGTCCGGCTCGGCCACTGTCGCCGACAGGCCGATCGTTCGCAGCCCGGGCGACAGGGTTCGCAGCCGCGCCAGCCCGAGCGACAGAAGGTCGCCGCGCTTGGAGACGACCAGCGAGTGGAGCTCGTCGAATATGACGGTCCTGAGCCTGCCGAAGAACCGCCGCGCATCCTTGGAGGCGATCAGGAGCGCCACCTGCTCGGGCGTGGTGAGCAGGATGTCCGGCGGGTCGAGTTTCTGGCGCTGCCGCTTGTAGACCGGCGTGTCGCCGGTGCGCGTCTCCAGCCGGATCGGCAGACCCATCTCGCCGACAGGCATTTCCAGATTGCGCTGGATGTCGACGGCGAGCGCCTTCAGCGGCGAGACGTAGAGCGTATGCGGCCCGAGAACCGGCTCGCCAGGCTTGGGCGGCCGGCGCTCAAGGCCTTGCCGGGAGAGATCGACGAGGCTCGGCAGGAAGCCGGCGAGCGTCTTGCCGGCTCCCGTCGGCGCGATGAGCAGGACGGACCGCCCCGCCTCAGCCTTGGCGAGCAGCTCGATCTGATGCGGGCGAGGCGCCCAGCCTTTTGATGCGAACCAGGCTCCGAATTGGGCGGGCAGCAGCTCGGTCGCTGTTTCGACGAAAGCGGGGACGGCCATGAGCGGGAGAGGTAAGCCCGGCAGCCCCGGCTGTCGAATCCGGCTCTTTGGGCAGTGGATCGTCCGGCGCGGTCACGCCGATCCGCGTGTCGGCGGTCGGTTGCGATCACTTGGACCGAGACGGCCGGACAGTTTCGAAACGCCTGAACAAGTCATTCAGCATCCGTTCAGCCGATTTGGCGCGAAGCTCGTGCTTGCGGATTAGCAGAGGACCACCGCCATGAGGACGATCGCTTCGGCGCTTGCCGCCACCATGCTTCTTTTGAGCCCCATCGGCGCATCAAGTTCGGCTGTCGCCGGCGTTGCGGCAGCAAGTCTGAGCGAAGCCGTCCCGCTAGGGGCCAATCCTGCGATACAGGAGGTGCGCCAGCGCAGGCGGGGTGTGCGCTACGAGCGCCGCATGCGCCACGATCGCCGCGTGCGCCACGAGCGCCGTGCCGTTCGCAGGTGCATCCGCAGCGGCTATTGCCCCGTGGTGTACATCTTGGTTCCAGTGTACTACACCGTACCGATCTGGTACAGCGCCCCGATCTATTACTACCACTATTGAGGCCGCACGACACCCGTGCTTACCTTGAGAGCCGACTGAGAGTCCGCACCGAACTGGCCGAACCCTCAACACAGCCCTCATCCTGAGGTGCGCAGCGAAGCGGAGCCTCGAAGGACGGGGGCGTCTCCAGCGCTCTCTGCATGATCCTTCGAGGCTCCGCTTCGCTCGCGCCTCAGGATGAGGTTGTGAGTTTCGGGAGGGGTCTTGGTTCCCGCGCTGCGCACCTCATCTGGATGTAGGCTGGCGCCCGATCTCGTTCAGCACCTGGTCGCACGCGACCTAGC
>JACCSN010000914.1 GCA_013812985.1 Hyphomicrobiales bacterium
TACGCCACCCATAAGCATCCCAAGGTCAAGGCCTGGCTTGCCCGCCACCCGCGCTTCCACATGCACTTCACGCCGACCTCCGCCTCCTGGCTCAACCAGGTCGAGCGCTTCTTCGGCCTGATCACGGAGGATCGCATCCGCCGCGGCGTCTTCCACAGCGTCGCCGAACTCGAAGCCGCCATCCACGACTATCTGGAGCATCACAATGCCGACCCAAAGCCATTCACTTGGACCGCATCCGCTGTCGCCATCCTTGAAAAAGTCGCTCGTGGGAGACAAGCGTTAGAGTCGGAACACTAGCTCTCAATTTCGCTCGCGGCTACGGGCCTCCTGGTAGGCACGCTCCTGCCGTGGCCAGGTGTTCTTGACAAAGGCGATCACCGCAGTGATTTCATCGTCGGTCAGCACGCCCTTGAATGGCGGCATGTCACTGATATAATCGGGCACGACGGCTGCCATGCCCTCCTTCGTGATCGTGAACAGCTCGGCATCGCTGTGGTGCCAAGTATGACCGGTCGCGTCGTGCGGAGGTGCCGGCATGCGTCCACCGGGCAATGGAGTCTGCCAGCTCGGCTGCCCCTCAAGATTTGCGCCGTGACAGCTCGCGCAGTGGATTGCGTAGATCTGCCGCCCGCGCGCGTCTTGCGCAGAGTCCGGTCCATCCTCTGTCACGATCCATAAGAGAGCTGCCGCGACTCCGGCAATACTCAGTGCTGCTCCGGCCACCAAAGGTTTGCGCCGGATCACACCGCGACAGCGTTTGGCTGAAGAGCCGCGAGAGGCCTTGGCTCGGTCAGCATTCCTCCACCACGAACTTTGTCAGCTCAGCGAGACTGGAAAACACGATCGAGACGCGGTCGCCCATCATGCCGGCGCCTACGATCGCCGGCTTCCCCGGCTCAGGACCAGTCTCCCGCGTATCAAGTTTAAGACGAACATTCATTTCCCAGAAGGGAGTCTCGGTCCCGTCCGCTGTCGTAACGAAAAAGCCGTCCCGGCAATGCCGGATTTTCGTCACCTGCTGGTCAGGCGGTGTCGGCGTGAGCGGTTCGGGCGCCTGGCCCCTGACATATTCGCGCGGCGCCAGGTTCTGCGCCACCACTGCCTCATCGCCTCCGGGAGCCGTAGCGACTTCCAGAAACGTGATCAGGTCGGCACGGGCCTGGTCGTCATCGATGCCCCGGAAAATCATGTAGGTGCCCGGGATCATGGCCTGAGGATCGGCCAGCCACGCATTCAGCGTATTCACATCCCAATCGAACCGCGCAGATTTCAGGCCGGGTGAATAGCGGTCATAACCCGCCGTCGCCCCCGCTTTTCTCCCAAAGAGTGCGGCAAGGCTGGGGCCAGTGAGATGCAGGTCCGGCTGCAGCGAATGGCAGGCGATACAGGCGCGGTAGATTTCTCCGCCCCGGTGCGGATCGCCGGTTATCTGACCGGCAGCGGTGCCGGGAACAGAGCCTGCCGCGATAGCGGCGAAGAGAATTACCCGTCTCATCTGAGCGTCCTTTTCTGCGAGTTCAGTTCCGATCCAGCGCCCCCTCCCGAGCCTCGCAATAGTCCGTTGTGGCCTCTGGTTCCCGGCATTCCCGGCGCGTTTTCACCTCATGGTAGCCAATGACTGCTTGCGGCGAGCTCACGGTGATCGGGCAGGTTGCGCCCTTCCCTGATACATGAAGGTCATCGGCTTCGGGCCGCGCCGGAGGTAATCCGTCTTAAGGTCCGCTATGCTGAAACCGGCTTCCCGAATGAGCTTCTCGACCGGACGGTCGAGGTGACAGCTGATCCGCGTCCACAGCGGATTGAGCCCGTGTTGCCATTCTTGGACGCCTGGCTCGGGGGCAAGGCCGTGCTCCACGAACAGGAGCTCACCGCCCGGTCTCAGTATACGGCGCATGTCCTTTAGCGCCTTGAGCGGGTCGGCAATGCTGCACAGCGTCCAGGTCATGACCACCGAGTCGATTACCCGGTCTCGGACCGGAATCGCCTCGGCCGAAGCCTGGATCAGATGAACAGGGCGAGGCGACGGGGAAGCCAGTCCCCGGGCCCGCAAGAGCAGTTCCGGCGAGGGATCGATACCGATGATGCATTCGACCTCCGCGCTGTAGAGTGGCAGGTTCAGCCCGGAGCCGACGCCGACCTCCAGAACCCGGCCGCGTGCGAAAGGGATGAGCCGATGGCGATAGGCGGCGAGATCCGCGTTGCGCATCGCCCAGTCAATCAGGCGCGGAAAGATCCAGCTTCCATAGATTCCCAGATTGGTCCCCTTTCCGTCTCAGGTGAGCTGGCGGCGCACAAACCACGCCGTCACCAGTGGCACGAAAATCCACTGGAGGATCGGCACGAGGCCGATCTCCAGAAACGGGATCACGGGCATTGCCTCCGAATACTGCCACCGTCCCGTCACAAGTGCGGACCATTCGAGCCCGATCGTGATCGCCACCCCGACACCGGCGAAGCCGGCGAGATGGCGACGACGAGGGCTCAGAATCCAGGCGCGCGTCTGCGCCGCGGCAGCCACACACCAGAACGCAAAAAGCATGATAGCTGCGTCGCCAAGCGTTGCGATGCTGCAGAGCTTCACTCCTTCCCAGTGCGGAACATTCGGGACGGCCTCGAAAAACGGCGCCTGCAGGAACTCCCAGACGAAGTTGAGCAGGAAGGCGAAGACAGACAACAGGAACGGCACGGCGAGGCCGAGCGAATAGATGCCGAGGAGCGCAATTCCGCTGGACGCCGTCGAGGACAACGCGCTGACGGTCAGGATCGCGCCAAGCACCGGCCCGATGCAGGGCGTCCAGCCGAAGCCGAATGCCAGACCCAGGACGTAAGCGCCCAACGGGCGGCCGCCCTTCAGATCCCCGTGGAACCGAAAATCGCGCTGCAGCCAAGGCAGCCGGACCAGACCGGTCATGAAGACGCCGAAGAGAATGATGAGGGCGCCGCCCAGGATGTTGGCCTCGTAACGATACCACAGCAGAATCCGGCTTATTGCGGTGGCGCTGGCCCCAAGGGATATGAAGATCGTTGAGAAACCCAGCACGAAAAACACGCCGAGGAGAAGGGTTGAGAGGCGACCGCCAAGAGAGCGGGAACCCTCATCGACGGCCGTGTTGCCTGCGACATACGAGATATAGCCGGGCACGAGCGGCAGGACGC
>JACCSN010000935.1 GCA_013812985.1 Hyphomicrobiales bacterium
GAACAGGCTGGTGAGGAGCAAAAGGGCGATCATCCCGAGATAGGCGAGCAGGATGGCGCGGTGGCGGGCGAGGATGCTCCTCACGTCAGGCTCCGCCGCGTCGATCGCTCCGCCACCGAGCTGCCGAGGACGGCGACAAGCAGGATCAAGCCCGAGGCGATAGGCTGCCAGTAGCTTGAAATGTCGAGCACGAAGACGAGATTTCCGATGACGGTGAGGATAAAGGCGCCCACGATCGTGCCGGCGAGCCCGCCGCGTCCGCCGAACAGGCTGATGCCGCCGATGACGGCCGCCGCCACAGTGGGCAGGATGTAGCCGTTGCCGACCGTGGGCGAGCCGGTGCCGGTCTGCGTCGTTAGATAGAGCGCGCTCAAGGCCGCGAAGGCGCCGGAGAGGCCGTAGGTCGCGACGTTCACGAATGTGAGGGAGACGCCGGAGAGGAAGGCCGACTTCTCGTTGGAACCGGTGGCGCGGATGATCGTGCCGAGCCGCGTGTCGCGGAACCACAGCCAGAAGATCATCAGCACGAGGAGGGCCCAGACGGAGCTCGACAGCCCGAGCAGGCTCGCACTGCCGAAGGCCATCCAGCCGCCCGGCAGGCTGCCGCCGTCAGTCGGCAGGATGACAAGCGCCGCCCCGGCGAGGATCGACCAGGTGGCGAGCGTGACCAGGAAGGGCTGCAGCCTCAGCGCGGAGATCAGCAGCCCGTTGGTCATCCCGACGATCGCGCCAATCGCGACGATAAGCACCGCCCAGATGCCGGCCTGGAGCGGGTCGTCGCCGAATCGGGTCGCGGCGAGCACGGTCCCGAGGCTGATCATGCCGCCGATCGACAGATCGATGCCGCCGCGCAGGAGCACGATCGTCTGGCCGGTCGCCGCAAGCAGCAGCGTCATGGCTGCGGTCGCATCGAGGTTAAGCTCCTCCAGCGTGAACACGCCGCGCTGCAGCTGCGAATAGACCGTGAGGATAAGCGCCAGCATCAGGCAGGCGACCAGGAACGGGGCGCGGTCCATCAATCGGGTGCGAAAGTCGCCGAAGCGAGACTGCCCGAAGGGCTGCAACTCCCCCGCTGCTTCTGTCGGAGCCGTCATTCAGGTCCGCTTCAGTTCTCGAACATCGCGGCGCGCAGGATCCGCTGCTCGGAAAGTTCGTCGCCGTCCAGGGTCGCGGCCACGCGCCCGTTGCGCATCACCGCCACACGGTCGGCGACATGGACCAGCTCGGCGAGGTCGCTCGAATAGAACAGGATCGCGTAGCCCTTGCCGGCGAGGTCGCGCATGAGCTGAAAGATCTCGCCCTTGGTCCCGACATCGACGCCGCGGGTCGGGTCGTAGAGGAGCAGAATGCGCGCCTCCGTCAGGAGCATCTTGCCAAAAATGACCTTCTGCTGGTTGCCGCCGGAAAGCGTGCCGGCCAGCTGCTCGGGCGTGCCCGCCTTGATGCGCAGGAAACCGATCATCTCGTCGACGAGGGCGCGTTCGCGGGCGGCGTTCAGGATGCCGAAGCGAGAGAAGCGCGGGATGACCGAAAGCGTCAGGTTCTCGCGCACGCTCTTGGAAAGGAGCAGGCCCTGGTTGCGCCGGTCCTCCGGCACCATGGCGATGCCGAGCCGGCCAAGGGCGTGCCGGGGTCCGCGCATCTGCGCCGGCTTGCCCCAGATCTCGATTTCGCCGCGGGGGCGCACGACCCCGAACAGCGCCTGGAACAGCTCGCGCTGGCCATGGCCCTGCAGGCCGGCGATGCCGAGAACCTCGCCTTCATGGAGGTCGAGGTCGACGCCCGAGAGCCGGCGCCCGACGCTGACCTGGCGCGCCCGCAGCGCCACACGCTCCGTGGCCGTGCGCGTTCGTTCCGGATAAAGGCGTTCGAGCCGCCGCCCGAGCATGGCGGCAATGATTTCGTCGTCGCTCACCGCCGTCGTCCGATGCGCCGCCACCGTCATGCCGTTGCGGAACACGGTGAGCCGATCGGCGACCTGTCGCACCTCGGCGATGCGGTGCGAAATGAACACGACCAGCATGCCGGAAGCGGCAAGCTGGCGCGCCAGGCCGAGCAGCCATTCGGTCTCCCGGGGCGGCAGCGCCGAGGTCGCCTCATCCAAGATCAGGGTGGAAGGGGCGCGGGCAAGCGCCTTTGCGATCTCCACAACCTGCCGCTCGGCAAGGGTCAGGCGGCGGACTTCGACGTTTGGCGAAGGAGCGGGGAACCGATAGCGCTCGAACAGTTCCGCGGTCTTGCGGCGGATCGCTGGCTTGCGGAGCGTGCCGAGCGGCGACAGC
>JACCSN010000940.1 GCA_013812985.1 Hyphomicrobiales bacterium
AGCATCGCGTGCTCGCTCGCGCTCAGCGTCCTCAGTCTCGCACTCGCCATTCGCGACAATCCAATATACGCTTCGTACTGGTCCACCCCCGCCACGGCGGCGATGAACGGGTTGCAGTTCTTCAGCGGCCTGAGTCCACCGATCTTGCTGGGCTTGCTCACCCTGCCGCCGCGCGTGCGCGGCGAGCGGCGCGATCAACTACGCCGCCAGATGCCACGCAGTGCTTGTTACGATGGAGCAACCTTTGAATCAGGGACCTTCAAAGGCGGATCAACGGCTTCGACAGCGTGCATAGCGAAGTTCCGGGGGTCAGCCGCGCTCGAACGGCGAAATTTCGCTCTCGATGTTTTGCGCTCTCCCGGCATTTACAAACCCGATTACGTTCGTTCCAGCGGTCACCAGATCCTCCAGCGTCTCGCGCCGGCGGATGATCCTGTATGAGCTCCCGTCCACCAGCACTTCCGGCACGCGCGGGCGGTTATCGTAGTTGCTGCTCATGGCGAAGCCGTACGCGCCGGCGGTGAAGACGGCGAGCAGATCGCCGCGCTTCGTGGGCGGGAGGTCGCGGCCTGTCGCCAGGTAATCGCCGCTCTCGCATATGGGGCCGACGACGTCGACCGTCTCGCCGCCGACGATCTCGAATGTCCGGCTCCGCTCGGCGTTGAGGTTTTTCGCATCCGGCTTCACCGGCCAGACGTGATGATACGCCTCGTACAGCGTCGGGCGAATGAGATCGTTCATGCCCGCGTCGACGATGACGAACCGCTTCTCGCCGCCCGTCTTTCGGTAATTGCCTCCCCCCGGGAATGCATTTGCCAAGTTTCAACACAGTGTCCGCTCGGAAACGAAATAGCGAAATAGGCAATATATTGACCCCGCGCAGAGGAGGTGCCAGATGGCGTGCCCCTGCACAAACGATTCCGGCGCGCACCATGGCCGGCCCGTCAGCGACATGTTCCATATGACATAGGCGAGTCCGATTGCCCCGACTGCTGCATAGGCCCACCCATGCGCCCGCTCAGCGCGCCGCACCAGCACATTCACCGCTTCGAGCAGAATGATGAGCAAAATGCATCCGGCAAAGGCCGTACTTCCGGGATTTCCCGGGATGAACTGAATGTTCCGCTGGCGAGTGGCCCAGAGCTGAAATGTAAGCACCACCGCGAACATCAAGCTGGAGATCATCCAGTGCAGCCCAAACAATCGACGCGCCGAATAGCTCACGAGCATTGCCGCCAGCACGTACATGGACAAACCGTCAAAGGTGGCTCCCAGCCGCGTCCCGCTCGCATGCATCGCCATCGAGCCCGGCCCCAACAGCACCACTACAGAACTGAATAAAGCGCCATGAAATTTGCTGCGCGTAAGTAGATTAGGATTCTGCTGAAAGCTGCCGGCCGACAGCGACCACGCCATCGAAATGCCCACTGCCATAAATCCAAGATTGCTCCACGTGTTCACCGGCTGCTTGATCATTCCCGGCCGCATCGCTTCGCAGAAGATGCAGCCTTTATTCGCGAACGGGCCCAGCCAACCGCCCCACAGGGCGGCGAGCAACCCGCCCAAAGACAGTACCGCGACGAAAGTCGCCGTGTAAAATATGGAAGGTCGGCGCAACATTGCCTATTCTCTTTACTGCAGCATCTTCAAACGGCATTGAGGCCGTGGATAAAGCCTCTGTTTTTCGATTGAACGGATGAAAACGCTCTCCATGCAACGCTCGCGCACGAAGAATCTCCAGCATTTCCTCGGCCATCAGCTTCGAGAGCCCGAAACACTTTTGCAGGAAGACGATCTTCGGCAGCGTGACCACCGGCCAGCGCTGCGCGCCACCTCAGGAGCCTCCATGCCTGATATCACCGCTAGCGCCATCTCCAGGAGCAGAAGCCATGTTGGGAAATAAGACTTCAGACGAATGGGTGAGGAGTATTCGCAAAGTCATCAGCATCCCATTAATAAATTTACGCATAAAATCGGGATCCCGATGATTGCGCTTTCCCTGCCGCTTTTTCTCACGGCAATTTTCGTTAAAGGCATTTTGATTTTCCCGCTTGCGATGTTTGTCGTCGGTTGGACTCTACAATTTGTCGGGCATTATTTCGAAGGCAAACCGCCTGAATTTTTCCGTGATTGGCGTTTTTTGCTGGTCGGACTTCGCTGGTGGCTGAAAAAAATTCGCGGGTAATTTTATGGGTCCCTATCGTTTCCAACGTTTGCCCGAGCGAGCCAGCCATATCTCTCGCTGTTCGCCGCACGCCCGTAGAGGAACGTGACCGGCACGGGCTGGTCGAAGTCACCGTCGCGGTACATGGTCATTGTTTCGGTGATCAATTGGCCATGCTCGTCGAGGGCCGCGATGAACTTGCCCCCGTCAGCGATCGAGTCGCGGGCGACGCCGCCGCGCTGGACGTTGGGAACGGCGAAGAGGACGTAGACAAACTCCTTCGGTCCCGCTTTGCGCCCGGCGTAGTGCTCGCCCATATTGCCGCCGTTTGCGGGAATGACCCCCTGCGTGTTCGTATGCCGAAGCCCCTTGAGCTTTTCCGTGCCCCCGGCGGCGTCGATGACGAGCGGCGTGTCAGACTCCTTCGGGGGCTTGGGGTTGCGGTCGGGATCGGCATCCGGTGCGGGGGGATCATTCAGCGCGGCCCGCGCGATCCATCCGGAGCCGGCTGCGGTCCGCCATGCCCAGACGTACGGCTCTTCATTCGGCTGGCATTGATAGGAAATTTGATTCCGCGAGGGCGTGGGTGGAGTGGCCGGGGAAGAGGGGTTTGTCCGGTCGATCTCCGCCGACGGCGTCTGCCACTGGGGCGTGTGCAGGATCCAATCGATGCGGCTGCCCTGGCGGATGCCCTTGAAGCCGCCGAAGCTTGCTTCGTCGGGGGAACGCTGCGGGTGCGCGGCGCGGTACGCGTCGATCAGCTTCGGCTTGTCGTCGCCCTTGACGAGTGCGGCGTACGGCTCGTCGTCTTCCGTCACGTTGAAGTCGCCCGTCATGAGAACGGGTAACTCGATCGCGATCTCGGCGGCCCTGCGGCGCAGGAGTTTGGCCGACTCAACCCGCGCGATGCGCCCCCTGTGGTCGAAGTGCGTGTTCATGAAGAGAAACGCCCGTCCATCCGCGTGCTTGTCCTTCAGCTTCACCCAGGTCACAATGCGCGGCAGCTGCGCGTCCCACCCCTTGCTCCCCACGACGTGCGGCGTCTCGCTCAGCCAGATGTGCCCCTCGTCCAGCTTCTCGAACCGGGCGCGCTTGAAGAGGATCGGCGCGTACTCGCCTTTCTCCTTCCCGTCGTCCCGGCCGACGCCGACGAAGTCGCAACCACGCAGCTTCGCGCGGATTTCCTCGGCTTGCGCGTGGAGCACTTCCTGGAGGCCAATGAGGTCGGCGTCGCCCTTCCCCAGCGCGTCGAAGAAGACGTCTCGCCGGGCGTTCCAGTGGTTAGGTCCGTCCTTTTCGTTCAGGTAGCGGATGTTGAGGCATACCACTCGCAGCGCGTCCTCCGCGGGCTTCGTCGTTTGCGCGTGCAGCACCGCTGCGGCGAAGAGCATCATGGCCACCACGAAGTGAAACGCGATTCGTCGTAACATGACCGATACGATAGCGGTGGTGCGCCACTTTGGCATCTTTCTTCAACACTTACTGGTAAAAGATGTAAATTCTCGAGTTCCGGTAGGCTATTTGATAATTCATATGATGTGGTACTTTTGCATCTGCTGAATCGTTTCGGTTTACCGGTAAAGCCAGTCATGTCGATTCGCTTCGAGCTGAAAGCCCCGCTCCCCTCGCGTCGCTCGGCGGAAGCGCTGCGCGAGCAGCTCATCGAACACTTCATCGAAACGCGCCCGACGGTGGGGCAGCAGTGATGAACTGAATGTTCCGCTGGCGAGTGGCCCAGAGCTGAAATGTAAGCACCACCGCGAACATGTTCACGTGCGCCTTGGCGCTTCCGCGGAGAAAAAGACCGCTGTCGCCGGCATCATCCACCTCGGCTTCTTTGACGTTGCCGTTGGCATCCTTCGCCTCGTCCCCGCTCGGCAGGAT
>JACCSN010000988.1 GCA_013812985.1 Hyphomicrobiales bacterium
GGTCGGGGCTCATGTCGCGGGGGTGGCTGGTCGTGTAACGGAGGCGCTCGATGCCGGGGACGTCGGAGAGGCGGGCGAGCAGGCGTGCCAGGCTCCAAGCGCCGTCGGGGGGTTCGCCGTGATAGGCGTTGACGTTCTGGCCGAGGAGGGTGAGCTCCTTGACGCCGCCCGCGGCGAGGCCCTCGGCTTCCGCGACGATGCGGGCGGCCGGGCGCGAGGCCTCAGCGCCGCGCGTATAGGGGACGACGCAAAAGGTGCAGAACTTGTCGCAGCCTTCCTGGACGGTGAGGAAGGCGCTCGGCGCTCGCGCCGGCGCTCCGGGCTGGGCAAGGCTCGCCCGGCTCGCGAAACCCGGCGGCGGCATGTGGTCGAACTTGTCCTCCGCCGGGAATTCCGTCTCCACGGCGCGCGCCCCGCACCGGAGCAGATCCGGCAGCCGGTGGTAGCTCTGCGGCCCGACGACGATGTCGACGGCCGGGGCGCGGCGGGCGATCTCCTCGCCTTCCGCCTGGGCGACGCAGCCGGCGACGGCGATGCGCATCTCGCGGCCCGCTTCGCGCGCCCGCTCCTTCATGAGGCGGAGGCGGCCGAGCTCCGAATAGACTTTTTCGGCGGCCTTTTCGCGGATGTGACAGGTGTTGAGGAGGACCAGATCGGCATCTTCAGGCGTGTCCGTCGCGGCATAGCCTTCGCCGGCGAGGATGTCCGCCATACGACCGGAATCGTAGACGTTCATCTGGCAGCCGTAGGTCTTGATGAAGTAGCGTCTGCTCTCGGCCATCAAATCCGGCGTATGTCTCTTGTGTGGCGACATCTCGCCATCGTTAGCCGAAACGGCTTGCTGGAGCTAGGGCTTCGGCCGGACGCGTTTCCGCCGCCGCCGCAAGCACCTCGGTCGGGGATCGGCCGGCATTCAGCGTGGCCACCAGGCGCCGGACGAGCGCGCCCGCCTCCCGCGTCACCGCCTTGCGATCGTCGCGTGCGGCGAGCGTGCGCGCCGGGCCGAAGACGACATGCACGTCGACGCCGCCCTCCGACAGCACGCGCTTCAGGTGCGGCAGGAGGTTGATTCCGCCATACCAGGCGACGAGCGGGCGGTGCTGGCGGCCGAGCGGCAGGCCGAGCATGCGCCGGTAAGCGATGGCGACCGGCTGCACCGTCGCCGCGCCGCCAGCCTCGATGGCGCGCTGCGCCGCGCCGACCAGCGCGGAGCGGAACGGCAGCACCCGGTTGCCGTCGCTCGACGTGCCCTCGGCGAAGAGGACGATGATGTCGCCGGTGGAGAGCCGCCCGGCGACCTCGTCGGCATGCGCGCCGGTCGCATGGCGGCGCTGCCGGTCGACGAAGACGGAGCGCTGCGCCCTGGCGAGGAAGCCGACGATCGGCCAGCCCGCCACCTCCTTCTTGGCGACGAAGGAGACCGGGGCGATGCTGGCCAGAACCGGGATGTCGAGCCACGACGTGTGGTTGGCGAGGAGCAGGAGCGGCCGCGCGCGGGCGGGCGCGCCCGTTACGGTCACGCGCACGCCCATGAGGAAGCAGGCGAAACGTTGCCAAAGCCGCGCCACTTGCATTCTGGACCGGCCGCCGATGGCGACGCTGATGAGATGGAAGGGCAGGAGGATCAGGAGCGCCACAGCCGCCAATATTACCGTGCCGGCGAAACGGATCGCGCCGAGCATCAGCCGCTTTTATCGGGTGGCGCGGCGTCGAGCGGCACGGCATAGAGCTCCAGGCGGTGGCCGACGATGCGGTAGCCCAGCTCGCGGGCGATCCCCTCCTGGATGCGCTCAATCTCCTCGTTCGTGAATTCGATCACGTGGCCGGAGCGGATGTCGATGAGATGGTCGTGATGCTCTTCAGGCCGCGGCTCGTAACGCGAGCGACCGTCGCGAAAGTCGTGGCGGGCGATGATGCCGGAATCCTCGAAGAGCTTGACCGTGCGGTAGACGGTGGAGATCGAGATGTTGGGGTCGACGGCTGAAGCGCGCCGGTAAAGTTCCTCCACGTCCGGGTGGTCGTCGGATGTCTGCAGCACGCGGGCGATGACCCGCCGCTGCTCCGTCATCCGCATGCCCTTCTCGATGCAGAGCGCTTCCAGGTCGAGTGATGCGGCGTCGCTCAATGGGCCTCTCCCGAGAGGCCCGGCCTAGCGGAGTTGCCGCAGCATGACAAGCGCGCCCCCCGGCCATTCGCGGCCCTGCGTGTAGTAGCCGGCGCGTCTGCCGCTCTCGCGGAATTCCATGCCTCGGTAGAGACTTAGGGCGGCCTGGTTGGCGTCGTCCACTTCCAGGTGGATCCTGGCAACCCCTTCGCGATAGAGCTGGCGGAGCGCCTCCTCCAGAAGACGCCTCGCGATGCCGCGGCGGCGGCACCCCTCGACGACGGCGACTGAGAGGATCTCCGCCTCGTCACCCACCTGACGGTACAGGACGAAACCCGCCGGCGCGCGGGCGCCGAATGTGCCGCGGTACTGGGCGACCAGGGCCGAGACGCCCGGCTGGACGAGCAGCGCCTCGAACTCAGCGCCGCTCCAGCCGCGCCGGAAGGCGGCGGAATGGATGTCGGAGAGGGTATCGCAGTCGGCGACCCCCGCCCGGTGGATGCTGATCTCCGGGCGGCCCCAGTTCCTCATGCGCGGGCGACCGCCTTGGCCGCTTGCGGCTTGGCGTCGGCGCCGCGCGCATAGAGGGGGACCGGCGGACGGCCCGGCTCGGCCCGCAGCCCGAGGATCGAAACGTCGGCGATGTCCGGCGCCTCGGCCGCGCCAGCGTGCTCCACGTCGTCGTTGGAGAGATACGGAGCGAGGAGCGGCGCGCCGGCGCCGGTCAGGACGAGCGGTCGAGCAGCCTGGGCGAGTTTTTGGGCAATGTGCTCGGCCGATGCGGCTGTCGCATCAAACACCAGGGAGCCCGTCGCGAGATCCTGCGCCTGCGCGTAGAGTTCGCCGCGCTTGCCGTCGAGAACGGCGACCACCGTACCTTCGTTGCGGGCATGCGAAACGCCGAAGGCGAGAGCCGTGAGGCTGCTGATTCCGACCGCGGGAACGCCAAGCGCCAAAGCGAGCCCGCGCGCGGCGGCGACGCCGATACGCACCCCCGTGAAGGAGCCCGGCCCGGTCGTTACCGCGATGCGATCAAGATCAGGATAGGACAATCCGGCGCTCTCGAGCGCGGCGTCCAACATCGGGATGAGGCGCTCGGCATGGCCCCGGCCGATTCGCTCTTCGATTGCGTAAAGGACTTCCGCGCCGCTCGCGGCGGATTTGGCGAGCGCGACGGCGCAGTTCGGCCCGGCCGTATCGATGGCGAGGAGGAGCATGGGGGACGGATTAAGCCGGGGTCGCTAGCGTGTCGAGAGCGGTCTCTGGAGCAGACTCGCGCCTTCCCTCCCCCCTTGCGGTGGAGGGCCAGGGAGTGGGAAAGATCGTAGGAATCGAGGCCGATCGGAACCTGCTTCACCGGCGACGTCGGACTAATTAGGCCGCGGCTGCCGGCATCTGTCCCCCTCCCAACCCACCCCCGCAAGGGGGGAGGGCTTCCCCGCGCAGCGCCGCGGGCGCTCAGACCGGGCGGACTTCCACCACGTCCGGCACGAAGTGCCTGAGCAAATTCTCGATGCCCTGCTTCAGCGTAGCGGTGGAGGAGGGGCAGCCGGCGCAGGCGCCGCGCATGTGGAGGAAGACGATTCCGTCGCGAAAGCCCTGGAAGGTGATGTCGCCGCCGTCATTGGCGACCGCCGGACGGACGCGCGTCTCGATCAGCTCCTTGATCGTCTCGACGGTCTCGGCGTCCGCCGCGTCAAAATTCTGGTCGTCGGCCACCTCGCTTGAGCCTTCGGCGAGCACCGGCGCGCCGGAGAGGTAATGCTCCATGATGGCGCCGAGCACGGCCGGCTTGATGTGCGGCCAGTCCACCCGGTCCTTCGTCACCGTCACGAAATCATGCCCGAGGAACACGCCGGCGACGCCGTCGACGGAGAAGATGCGCTCGGCGAGCGGCGAGACGCGGGCTTCGTCCGGGCTGCGGAAATCGCGTGTGCCCTGCGGCATGACATCCCGCCCGGGGATGAATTTCAGCGTCGCCGGGTTCGGCGTCTCTTCGGTCTGGATGAACATTCCGGCAGTCCCCGTGCTCGCGGCTCTCGTCCACCGCGGAACCTTCCAATCTGAACGGTTCTAAGCTCCAGAGATGGTCGTATCGGTGGCGCCCGTCAAGCCTGCCCCGCCGCGATGCCCGCCTCCCAGCCGAGGATGGCGCGCTTGCGGGTCAGGCCCCAATGATAGCCGGTGAGGCTGCCGGAGCGGCCGAGCACGCGATGGCAGGGCACGACGAAGGAAACCGGGTTGCGCCCCACCGCGGCACCGACGGCGCGCGCCGCCGTCGGCCGCTCGATGCGGCGGGCAAGGTCGGAATAGGTGGTCGCCCGGCCGAACGGGATTTTGAGCAGCGTTTCCCAGACGCGGATCTCGAAATCCGAGCCGATCAGCACGACGCGGAGCGGCGTCTCCGCCTGCCATTTGCGCGGGTCGAAGACCCGACTGGCGATTGGGGCGGTGGCGGCAGGATCCTCGATATAGTCGGCTCGCGGCCAGCGGCGCGTCATGTCGGCGAGAGCGGCCGCGTCGCCGCCCTCGTCGGCGAAAGCCAGGCCGGCCAGACCGCGCTCCGTCGTCATGACCAGCGCCCGCCCGAAGGGGGAGGGGTGGAAGCCGTAGCGGATGAGAAGTCCGTCGCCGCGCGCCCGGTAGACGCCGGGCGTCACCGCCTCGTGCGTGATGAAGAGGTCGTGCAGACGGCCGGGGCCGGAGAGGCCGACTTCGTAGGTCGTGTCGAGCACCGTCGCGGATTGCTCCAGGAGCGCGCGGGCATGATCGAGCGTCAGCGCCTGCACGAAGGCCTTGGGCGAGAGGCCGGCCCAGCGGGTGAACAGTTTTTGCAGCCGCGTCGGCTCCATGCGGATTTTTAGCGCGATCGCCTCCAGCGACGGCTGCTCGCGCCAGTTCTCCGTCAGGAATTCGATGACTTGCCGGACGACCTGGTAGTCATCGTCGGCGGCTTCCGGGCGGGGAAGCGCCCGTTCGGCGCCGATCGTCATCTGTGCTTCGAATGCCATTTTGCAGTCCTCCGAGCCGGACAATGGCGACACGCAGGGGCCGTCGCCACCCGATTCTTGGCTGATCGCGCATTGAAAACGCACGACCTCATCCTGAGAGCCTGTGAATCTCTATCGGTCGGCAGCTTCGGCGGGGCGGGCGAACGTCCTTCGAGACGCGCTGGCCTCGGCCGCTTCGCGAGACCCATCGTCTGGCTGGGGCCCGCCGAGGCTCGTTCAATGCCTATCGCCGCGCTTCCGCCAGCGCCGCGCCGAAGGCCTTGGCGAAGCTCGTTCGGTCCTCCGGGTTCAGGAACTGGCCCACCGGCACGCGGTGCTCGCGGCTGCGGATCGCCAGACGGGTGATGCCTTCCTCCGGGTCCTTCTCCAGCTCCAGCCGAACCCAGGCGGGGTTGAAGCGGACCTCCTGGGCGCGGCCGCTCGGGTTGACCTTGCGGATGAGCAGCGCCTCGCGGCTGACCTCGACCTCCTCATAGGCGCGCGCCGCCCGGTAGTTCAGCTTGAAGGCGACCCAGACGGCGACGAGGTCGAGACCGAAGAAGCCCATGACCGGCCAGGCGCCGAGCGACCAGAAATACAAGCCCGTGGAGAACCACAGCGCCGCGATGAAGACCATGAGGATGAGGAATCCCCGCCGGCCGAGCGAGCGGTGCGGCGACAGCGTCGCCGAGAAGATGATGGTGTCGAGATTGCCGGAGGGCATCGGCGGCGAATATAGAGGGGCGCATGGCGAGAGACAGCCGCAAAATGGCGCCGCCG
>JACCSN010000989.1 GCA_013812985.1 Hyphomicrobiales bacterium
CCGATGTCATCGCTCCCTTGCGGTTGCGCCGCCAGTTCGTGTAGCCGACGATGCGCTTCGAGGCGTAATCCCGGAGCCGCATTTCGGGGACGGCACCGAGATGGACATCGGACAAATGCGCCAGGCGGAACATGGCCGGAGCCTAGCCGTGCCCGTCGCGGCGAGCCGGCGCGGCGCAGAGCAGGGCTGCCGGGCGTCCGCCCTGCCAGCGCACCGGTAATTGGCGGCAGGACCCATGGCGCTGAAGCTCCATCACCACTTGCTGCAGCGCGGCTATCTCGCCGTCAGCCGGATTACTCGCGGCATGACGCTCGGCGTCCGCGCCATGCTCCTGACCGACGCGAGCGTGTTCCTGGTGCGGCACAGCTACATGCCGGGATGGTACCTGCCGGGGGGAGGGGTGGAAGCGGGCGAGAGCATCGCCGAAGCGCTGGCGCGGGAGATCATGGAAGAGGCCGGGGCTGCTCTGACCGGCCCGCCGGAGCTTTTCGGCGTCTACCGCAACCGCCAGGCAGACCGCCGCGATCACGTCGCCCTCTTCGTCTGCCGCGCCTGGGAACAGCGCTCGGTTCCCAAGATCCCGAACCGCGAAATCGTCGCGGCGGACCGGTTCCGGCTCGACGCGCTACCGGCAGAGACCACGCCGGCCACACGCGCGCGGATCAAGGAAGTCCTGTCCGGCGCTCCGCCCGCCGTGGACTGGTAGCGGGTCACGCCCGCACCGGAATGCCGTCGCCGCGGAAGCGGTCGCGGTCGTGCGGGGCGTCGAGGATCAGCAGCGGGCCGAGCGGCACGATCCGGGTCGGGTTGATCTGGGCATGGCTGAAATAATAATGCTGCTTGATCTGGTCGAAGTTCACTGTCTCCTTCACGCCCGGCATCTGGAAGAGGTCCCGCAAATAACCTGAGAGGTTCCGGTAATCGGCGATCCGCAGCTGATTGCACTTGAAATGGCCATGGTAGACGGCGTCGAACCGCACCAAAGTCGTGAACAGTCGCCAATCCGATTCGGTCAGGCGATCGCGCACAAGGAAGCGTTGCTCGTCCAGCCGTGCGTCAAGCTCCTCCAGCGTATTGAAGAGCATGCGGGCCGCCTCGTCGTAGGCGTTTTGCGTGGTGGCGAAGCCGGCGCGGTAGACGCCGTTGTTCACCTTCTCGTAGACGGTGGCGTTGATTGCATCGATCTCCGGGCGGAGCGGCTCGGGATAGAAATCGAGCGAATCGTCGCCCCATTCATCGAAGGCTGAATTCAGCATCCGGATGATGTCGGCGGATTCGTTGTTGACGATCGTCTCGCGGCTCTTGTCCCAGAGCACCGGGACGGTCACGCGGCCGGAATATTTCGGGTCGGCCTTGAGGTAAATCGCGTAGAGCTGGCTTTTGCCGTAGAGGTCGTCCGGCCAGTCCCCGGAAAAGGTCCAGCCCTCCGACAGCATGTGCGGCTCGACGACGGAGACCCCGATCGCCTCAGCCAGCTTTTTCACGCGCCGAAAGATCAGCGTGCGGTGCGCCCAGGGGCAGGCGAGCGAGACATAGAGGTGGTACCGGTCGGGCTCGGCCTTGAAGCCGCCTTCGCCGGTCGGACCGGGCGAGCCGTCAAGCGTCACCCAGTTGCGGAAACGGGAATCCTGCCGGACGAACTGGCCGCCGCTCCTTGTGGTGTCGTACCACTTGTCCTGCCATTGGCCCTCGACAAGCATGCCCATACGATATTCTCCAGGGCTGACCGCCGCGGCGATTGCTTCATGCCCGTCCGGCGCCGTTTCGGCAAGAACCGGGACAGGCTGAACGGCTCGCTGGCGCGGCTGTTCCAGCTTGTTGACGCCCGCTGACCATGGTAGGGCGCGCGCCCATGAGGGCGAACATGACCGGCCAGCCGCGACGACGCGAGACAGGCGCTGCCCGCGCCGAACCCACCGTCGCGCCGCCGAGCTGACGCCCCCGATCCGGGCGAGCCGCGGCCCCTAGACCAGAACCGCGGATTTCCGATGCCAGACGCGACCAACACCCGGCCCGAACGGGACACCGACAATCTCGCCATAGAGGCGCTGCAGCGCGCGGCTTTCGGGCCGGGCGCCTATGCCCGCGCGGCCTTCCGGGTGCGCGAGCAGGCACCGCATGACCCGGCGCTGTCGCTTGTGGCGGAGCGGGACGGCGCGCTCATCGGCTCGGTTCGCATGACGCCGATTTCCGTCGGCGAGCGGCAGGGACTGCTGCTCGGCCCGCTCGTGGTCGACCCGTGCTGCAAGGGCGAGGGCCACGGCAAGGCTCTCGTCCGCCTCGCCTTGGAGACGGCCGAGGCCGCCGGCCATGACTTCGTGATCCTGGTCGGCGACCTCCCCTATTACGGCCCGCTCGGCTTCAAGCCGCTTCCCCCCAAGGCGGTGGCCTTGCCCGGCCCGGTCGATCCGGAGCGGCTCCTGGCGGCGGAGCTGCGGCCGGGGGCGGCGGAGGGGCTTGCCGGCATGGTGAAGGGCGTTCGCCGCGATGCTCCCTGAGTTCCGCACCGAGCGCCTGATCCTGCGCCGCAGAACCGCCGCGGACCTGGACGCCTCGATCGCTATGGACCGCGACCCCGAGGTCACCCGGTTCGTGTCCGGTCCGTGGGGCGACGAACGGGAGCACCGCGCCTTCGTCGGAACCGAATCAACTACGCCTATCCACCGGGCCCGGGTTATTGGTCGATCTCCCGGCAGCCGGGCGCGCGCCGGTTTCTCGGCTGGGTCATGCTCGTTCCGCTTGATCTGGCCGGGCCGGACATCGAGATCGGCTGGCGGCTCATTCGCGCCGAATGGGGGCGCGGCTATGCGACCGAAGCCGCCCGGCCCATCCTGGCGCATGCCTTTCAGACCATCCGGCTCCAGGAGGTCATGGCGGATATCGACGCGCGCAACACCGGGTCGAGACGGGTGGCGGAAAAGCTTGGCATGGCGGCGGCCGAGACCTCCTCGGGCGGCGCTTCGACGATCCGCTATGTTGCGCGGCGGGAATGCCGGTTAGGTTTGGCTGACATTTACCACGGCAACTTTGGTGCAAGGCCGCGGGAAATGACAGAAAGCAAAAACCCCGCCGGGTGAGGCGGGGTGGCTGTAACAGCAGTGCAGGTTGGCTCACCGGATCATTTCAAATGAGCCGCAAGATGCTTGTTCATCTCGAACATCGTGACCTTGTCCTTGCCGAAAACCGCCTTGAGCTTGTCGTCGCCGAGGATCTCACGGCGGTTCTCCGGGTTCTGCAGGTCGTTCTTCTTGATGTAATCCCAAACCTTCTTGACCATCTCCGGGCGGGGCAATGGGTCCCCTCCGACGATTTCCGCCAGCTCCTTGGACGGCTGCAAAGGCTTCATGAGAGCCGGATTGGCTGCTCGCTTCGCCGGACTGACCGACCCCTCGCCCTTCGATTTCGACCCCTTTTTCGAGCTCGTTGCGGCGGTCTCTTTCTTCGCCATCGTGTTCCCCAGCTTGCGTTTGCTTAGCGGCGATCGCCGTAAGACGTTTCATCAAAACTCACGCGGACGCCCGAGGGGACGCCTCCCCTTGATCTGAGGCAAAACGGCGGCAAGCGCAAATGGTTCTGCGGTTGCTGCGCTCGAAGCGGGAAAAGTGCCCGGCGCACACTCGGGGGCCTTGGCGCGTGGGTCGAGACTTGCGCGGGTCGAATGCCCCAGCCTCTGAGCACCCCGGCGCATTCGACCGATTGCTTATTGCCGCCGCCGGGCTTGGCACGTAAGTTCCCGTTGAGGTCGGGCGCCGCTCGCGCCCGGATCCGGGGCGAACCCGAAGAAACATGGAGGAAGATCATGAGTGACCGCAACCCCAAGACGCCGAAGCCCGTTTCGCGGCGCGTGGTTCTGGGAGGCGCCGCCGCCGGAGCGGGGGCACTCGCCCTCTCCGGGATCGCGCCTCTCCACTTCGTTCGCGGCGCCTGGGCCCAGGATTACAAGCCGATCGGCAACTTCCCGGCCCGCACCGAGGGTTCGACCGTCAAGTTCGGCTTCGTCGTGCCGCAGACCGGCGCCTACGCCGACGAAGGGGCGGACGAGCTGCGCGCCTATGATCTCGCCGTCAAGCACCTGAACGAGGGCGGCGGCCTGCTGGAGACGCTGAAGCCGTCCAATCTCAAGGGCAACGGCGTCCTCGGCAAGAAGATCGAATTCGTCATCGGCGACACGCAGACCAAGCCCGACACGGCCCGCGAGGTCGGCCAGCGCATGATCGAGCGCGATGGCGTCATCATGTTCACCGGCGGCTCGTCCTCGGCCGAGGCTGTCGCCCAGCAATATCTCGCCCAGGAAAAGGGTGTGATCTTCATGTGCGGGCTCACCCATTCCAACGACACCACCGGCAAGGACCGGCGGCGTTACGGCTTCCGCCATTTCTTCAACGCCTATATGTCCGGCATCGCGCTCGGGCCGATCCTGGCCGAAGCCTACGGCAAGGACCGCCGTACCTTCCACCTGACGGCGGATTACACCTGGGGTCACACGCAATACGATTCCATGAAGAACGCCACGGAGAAGGAGGGCTGGACGACCGTCAACAACATCATGACGCCGCTGGGCGCGCCGGACTTCTCGCAGTTCCTGACCGCGGCTCTCAACTCCGACGCCGACGTGGTGGTTCTCAACCACTACGGCAAGGACATGATCAACTCGCTGACCCAGGCCGTGCAGTTCGGCATGCGCGACCTGCAGAAGAACGGCAAGGACGTGCAGGTCGTCGTGCCGCTCTATTCGGAGCTGATGGCCAAGGGCGCCGGCGACAACATCGAGGGCGTCTACGGCACCACCAACTGGAACGACAAGCTCGATGACGAGGGCACCAAGCTGTTTGTGAAAGTGTTCACCGAGGCGCACGGCTTCCCGCCGTCGCAGGCGGCGCACACCGCCTACGTGCAAACGCTCCTCTACGCCAACGCCGTGGAGATGGCCGGCACCTTCTACCCGCCGGAAGTCATCAAGGCGCTGGAGGGCTTCGAGTTCGAAGGCGTGGCGCCCAACAAGCACGTCTACCGCGCCGAGGACCATCAGTGCTTCCACGACATCCTCGTCGTGCAGGGCAAGGCGCCCTCCGAGCGGACGACCGAGTATGACCTCCTGAATATCGTCCGGCAGGTGCCGCGCGAGGAAGTGACCTACGACCCGAAGATTCCGGCCTTCGGCGGGCCGGCAGCCGAGCTTGGGCCCTACGAGCCGACCGCCTGACAAACGACCGGGCGGGCCTACCGCGGTCCGCCCTTCCTTGTTGTCTCGCCGGCGGTCGCGGCGTAGTGGCGGCCGCGGGACAGCATGTGAGGCACGATACCCCGACCGGCAGGGCAGCGCCGGGCTGAGTGCATCATGAACGTCATCTTCACGCAGCTCCTTGCCGGTCTTCAGGTCGGCGCGATCTACGCGCTCATCGCGCTCGGCCTCACCCTGATCTTCGGTACGCTCGGCGTGGTCAACTTCGCCCATGGCGCGCTCTACATCATCGGGTCCTATATAGCGGTCCTCCTGCTCACCGGGCTCGGGCTCAATTTCTGGCTTGTCCTGATCCTGACGGCGCTGCTGCTCTTCGGTATCGGCATCGTGCTGGAGCGCGGCCTCATGCGCTTCTTCTACAATCGCCCGCACACCGACCAGATTCTCGTCACCTTCGGGCTCGCCATCGTCGTCCAGGAGGCGCTGCGGTGGAACTTCGGCGCCAATCCGCTGCAATATCCGATCCCGGCCTGGGCGAGCCGGCCGACCTTTTTCTACGGCGCCGGCGCGACGCCGCCGGAGGGCGCCTTCGCCATTCCCATGCCGTTCCTGACCGGCTTCGTCCCTTACC
>JACCSN010000993.1 GCA_013812985.1 Hyphomicrobiales bacterium
CGCGAATCAGCGACGAAGTGGTCGGCGGGCTTTCGTTCTGGGAAGCGTCGGTCGAAGCCAGGTTCAGGGTGACGGAGACGATCGGCATCGTGCCGTTCATCGATGCGGGCGCTGCCTACGCCGAGAGTGTCCCCGATTTCTCCGAGGATATCCGCGTCGGGGCGGGACTGGGCGTGCGCTACTTTACGGGACTCGGTCCGCTGCGCTTCGATGTGGCCGTGCCGCTGACGCCGCGCGACGAGGATGCCTCCGTCGCGTTTTATGTCGGACTGGGACAGGCTTTCTAGATGACGCGACCTTTCGCCAAGGCCCTTGTAGCGATTATCGGGGCGGCTGCGATCACCGCCGGGGCAGCTTTCGCCCAGAGCGGCGTGGAGCAGTCGCGTTTTGTCCGCTTCCTCGAACGTATGATCTCCGCCCCCGGCCGGCAGGTCGATCTGGTGGGCTTTCGAGGCGCATTCTCCTCCAATCCCACCGCACAAAAGATCACGGTTTCCGACCGCGATGGCGTCTGGCTCGAGATCGAGGACGCGGAAGCGGTATGGACGCGTCGGGCGCTGTTCCGTCGCAGGCTCGACATCGGCTCGATCACCGCGGAGCGGGTCAGGCTTCTGCGACGGCCCGCCGGGGCGGAAACGGCCGCTGACGAGGGGTCTTCAGGGCTGCCGGTCTCGATCAAGATAGACTCGTTCCGCCTCCCCGAGGTGACCGTCGCGGCAGGGATCGCGGGAGGAGAGGCGCGCCTCTCGGCGGAAGGTTCGGCGGAAATGACTGGCGAAGCAATCGCGGCGCGGCTGGCGCTTCTACGGCAGGACCGCCCGGGTAAGCTCTTCGCTGATCTCCGGCTCCAGCCGACCGAGAATATGCTCACCGCCGACCTCCAGTTTGAGGAGTCTCAGGGCGGGCTCGTCGCCGATCTGCTGCAGCTCAGGAACAGGCCGGCGGTCTCCGTCACGGTGGCCGGCACTGGACCGCTTACGGCTTGGCAGGCCCAGGTCGAGGTGCAGGCGGACGGGGCTCGGGTGCTCGCCGGCGCCGCTGCGGTCTCCCGCGCCGATGCTGGCTACCGCATCACCGCCGATCTGGCGGGGGCGCTTGGCGGGGTCGCGCCCGAAGCTTACGCAACGCTCCTCGGCGGCGATAGCCGCCTCGCCTTCAACGCGGTCCGGGCCGATGACGGGGGCTTGCAGGTCCAGTCGGCGTCGCTCCGTTCCGAAGGTGTCAACCTGTCCGCCAGCGGCGCGCTTACGCCGGACTTCGTGCCCGCCAGCGCCGACATTTCGCTCCGACTCGGACAGGCGGGGCGGACCGCGCTCCCCTTTGCGCCAGGTCGCGCGTCGGTTTCGCGCCTGGACGCCACAATCGGCCTCGAGGCTGGCGCGACGGCGCCATGGCGCGCCGACATCAGGGCCGAGGGTGTCGAAAGCGACCATGGCACAGTCGGGAACATTGCATTTGCGGCGCGGGGACAGGCGAGCAACCTCGCCGATCCGGCAGCGCGGGCCGCGAGCTTCAACATCGAGGGCTCGGCGGAGTCCGTCGCCGCGGCTGACGCGGCGCTCGCGCAAGCGCTCGGCCCTTCGGTTCGGTTCAGCACGGCCGGCGGCTGGGCGGCCGGCCAGCCGATCACGTTTGAGACCCTGGAGACAGTGCTCAACGGGGCAACCGCGAGCTTTGCGGGAACGTCGGCTGGGGGCGAGCTCAACGGGCGCTTCGGAGCAAGCGTCGCCGATCTCGCCCGGCTGCAATTGTTCGTCGATCGCCCGGTGCGCGGGCGCGCCCAGTTCGAGGCTGATGGGAGGGTCCGCCTGGCTGACGGCGGCTTCGATCTGCAGCTTGCCGGCGAAGCCGCCGATCTCGGCCTCGGCATCGCGCCGCTCGGTCCGCTCCTTGCCGGGACGACGCGGATCGGCGGCGGCATTGCCCGAAACGCGGGCGGGATCACGTTCAATTCGCTTACCCTCGCCAACCGGCAGGTCAGCGCCGAGCTGTCCGGGGCTCCGGGCGCCCCCCGAATGAACCTGGCGGCCACGGCAATTGTGGCAGACCTCTCCTCGCTGACCCCGCGGGCGACGGGCAAGGTGGAGCTTTCGGCCCGCCTGACCGGGACGAGCGCCGCGCCCGAGGTCGAGGCGGAGGCCCGCGGTGCGGATGTGGTTCTGATGGGCCGGCCGCTGGCCGATGCAACCGCGCGGTTCTCCGGCGTTGTCGCGGGGCCGCGGACCGGTGGGCGCGCCGATCTTTCCGCTAAGCTCGGAGCAGTCCCGGTTCAGGGCTCAGCCGAGCTCGCCACCGGCGGCAACGGCACTCGGTGGATTGACGGTATCAGCCTCAGCGTCGGCGAAAGCCGGGTCTCCGGGAAACTCGCCATCCTTGCGGACGGGCTGCTCTCCGGTGAGCTGGCCGTCGTGTCACCGGACCTGTCGAAGGTCGCGCCGCTGTTTCTCGCCGAAGCGAGCGGGATACTGAAGGCGGACGTGCAGCTCGCCGGGGAGAACGGGACGCAATCGGCGCGCTTCTCCGGGATCGGGACCGATCTCGTCTACGAGGGGGTGACGGTGCAAACGGCCGATATCCAAGGCGTGGCGCGAGACCTCTTTGCGGCGCCGCAGATCGATGGCAGCTTTGATATCCGCAATCTTAGGACCAGCAGCCTGGTCGTCGTTTCCGCGAAGGGGAATGCCGAACGGCAAGGGGGCTCGACGGCGTTTTCCGTGGCGGCGGATCTGGCGGACGGCCGAGCCCGGGTCGCGGGCAATCTCCAGCACCGCGGTGCGGGCATAGCTGTCGCGATCGACCAGTTTGCATTCTCCGGCGCTGGCTTCGATGTCGGCCTTGCCGCTCCGACGACGATCGCAGTGGCGAACGGTTCAGCCGAGTTCCCCGCGACGCGCCTTACCGTTGGGCGTGGAACCGTCACGGTAGCCGGTCGAGCCGGCGTCTCCGCTATGAACCTCATTGCCGACTTCGCCGATTTGCCCGCGGCGCTCGCCAACAGATTCGCGCCGGCGCTCGGAGCCGAGGGGACGATCTCCGGGCGGGCGACCGTGACCGGCGCACCCGCCGCTCCGGTCGCCAGCTTCGATGCGAGCTGGCGGGACGGCTCAGTGGCCCCGACCCGCAATGCTGGGCTGGGGCCGCTGGCAGTGATGGCGAATGGCCGCCTCGCCGACAAGGTCGTCAACCTGACGAGCCGCATCAGCGGTGCCGAGGGGCTTACGATGCAAGTCTCGGGGCAAGTCGGAATTGCCCCCGGCGCGCCGCTCGACATCAAGGTGACGGGCGCGGCGCCGCTTTCTCTCGCCAATCGCCAGCTGGCGGGTCGGGGAGCCGCGTTGACGGGAACGCTGGACCTCGATCTCGCCCTGACCGGGCAGGCCTCCGCACCCGTCTTCGCCGGTCGCGTCACCTCCGAAGGGGGCGGGTTCGTTGACCCGAATACCGGCATCACCCTGCGTGATCTGACCCTTGC
>JACCSN010000015.1 GCA_013812985.1 Hyphomicrobiales bacterium
TGGACTGCGTGGAAGTCTGCCCGGTCGATTGCTTCTACGAGGGCGACAACATGCTGGTGATCCATCCGGACGAATGCATCGATTGCGGCGTCTGCGAGCCGGAATGCCCGGTCGACGCGATTCGTCCCGATACCGAGCCGGGCCTGGAGAAATGGCTCGTGGTCAACGCGGAATACGCCAACACATGGCCGAATATCACGATCAAGCGCGACGCCCCTGCCGACGCCGCCGAACATGACGGCGAAGCGGACAAATTCGAGAAGTACTTTTCGCCGGCCCCCGGCCAGGGTGACTGACGCGACTGCTTCAATTTTGATGCGCACCGTGTGATCGGCGCAACAATTCCTTGATTCAACGCCCTTTTTGGGCTAGGGTCTCGTCTGTCGAGAGCAGCCCGGCAGCGGGAATAATCAAACAAGTTCTGAGGGAGGCTTGCCGTTTCCAGTGGACAGCGGCGGGTCTGCGGTTTGGTTGCATTTCCATGCGTCGATGATGGCGCTGCTGGAACGAAGCGGCGGCGGCCCGGGGTCTGCCGGCGAAGCAGGAGTCTTGAGCGTCATGACAACGAAGAAGCCAGCCCAGCGGCACGGGTTCCGCACGGGTGAGTGTATCGTTTACCCGGCTCACGGGGTCGGCAAGATTATCGACATCGAAGAGCAGGAAGTCGCCGGCATGAAGCTGGAGCTGTTTGTCATCACGTTCGTGAAAGACAAGATGACCCTTAGGGTTCCGGTGGCCAAGGTCGCTTCGGTCGGAATGCGGAAGCTCGCCGATGAGGAGACCGTCGGCAAGGCTTTTGAAACGGTGCGCGGGCGGGCGCGCGTCAAGCGCACGATGTGGAGCCGCCGCGCGCAGGAATACGAAGCCAAGATCAATTCGGGCGACCTCATCGCCATTTCCGAGGTGGTGCGGGACCTCTACCGCTCGCAGGCACAGCCGGAGCCGTCCTATTCGGAGCGCCAGCTCTACGAGCAGGCGATCGATCGGATGTCACGCGAGGTCGCGGTCGTGGAAAAGCTGTCCGAGGCGGAAGCGGTGAGCAAGATCGAGAAGACGATCGAGGCGAGCCCAAGGCGCAAGCGCGTCGCGCAGCCCGAGGACGAGGCTCAGGACGAGGCCGCTTAGGCAGTCGGCTCGGGCCAAAGGTTTCGCGGAGGGAAGCTTCATCAAGGTCTACGCAAACCCGGCTCCGCCGGGTTTTTTTTGGCTCTCGTGAACCTTTGCCGCTCAGCCGCCGTTAGGTTCGCATGTGACTTGGCCGGCGACCGGAAGCGATCGGAGCGAGTGATGGCGGACGACGGAAGCGCACGGCGCCAGATGGTTCGGGCAGCTATGAAGGCGCCTTATCTGGAACGCGGCGAGGAGCATGATCTGGCCGTTCGCTGGAAAGACTGCCAGGATCAGGAAGCGCTGCACAAGCTCACTTCAGCACACATGCGCCTGGTTATCTCCATCGCCGCGCGCTTTCGGCACTTCGGGCTTTCAATGGGCGACTTGATTCAGGAGGGCCATGTCGGGCTTCTGCAGGCCGCCGCGCGCTTCGAGCCGGAGCGCGAGGTGCGCTTCTCCACCTATGCCACCTGGTGGATCCGGGCTTCCATTCAGGACTATATCCTCCGCAACTGGTCAATCGTCCGGGGCGGAACCTCTTCCGCGCAAAAGGCGCTTTTCTTCAACCTGCGCCGGCTGCGGGCCCGCCTGTCGCGCGGCAGCGAGCCGATGGACGAGCCGAATCTCTATCAGGAGATCGCGCAAGCGCTCGGCGTATCGCGCGACGATGTAGCTTTGATGGATTCGCGGCTCTCCGGCCCCGACCTCTCGCTGAACGCGCCGGTCATCGAAACGGACGGGGCGAGCGCCGACCGCCAGGATTTCATCGCCTGCACGGCGCCGCTCCCCGACGAGACGGTCGGCAACGACATCGATCGGGAGCGGCGCGTGATCTGGCTGAATCGGGCGCTCCTCGCCCTCAATGAACGCGAACTCAAGATCGTATCCGAGCGCCGGCTAAGCGAGGATGGCGCCACGCTGGAAGCGCTCGGCCAGAAGCTCGGCATCTCGAAGGAGCGGGTCCGGCAGATCGAGAACCGCGCGTTGGAGAAGCTCCGCAGCGAACTGGTGAAGACGGAGCAGGATCGCGGCGCGTTTGTGTGAGGCGTTGCAAACGAAGCTCGCGTAGCCCGGATGGAGCGGCATCATGATCCGGGTTACGCGCGTCTTACCACCAAGATGGGAAGCGCTTTCTATCTCCGGCATAGAACAGCTGATGCCGGTATCGGCCTCAGCATCCGAGGCTATTTCAGAGCGATGTCCGCAAACCGCACCCGGATCACGCCAACGCTACATCCGTGCTACGCTCCTCACGCCGAGATGATCCAGCGCTGCGCCTCGCGAAGCTCGCTCAGCTTGGCTTCGGCTGACACCCGCATCGTTTGATCGTCGCCCATGTTGGCGAGATGGTCCTCGGCAAGGCGAATTTCGTCGGCCAGCGCGGCTGCATCGAAGTCCTCCAGCCGCGTCGCCTGATCCGCCAGGATCGTAAGGCCGGTCGGCGTGACATCGGCGAATCCGCCGCGCACGAAAATCTTGTGGACTTCGCCGGACAGCCCGCGGACCTCCACCAGGCCGGGTTTCAACGTGCTCATGAACGGTGCGTGGCGGGCGAGCACGGTGAAGTAGCCCTCCGTGCCAGGAACCACGACCGATTCCACCTCCTCGGATACAAGCAACCGTTCTGGCGAGACGAGCTCGAAATTCATCGCTTCGGCCATTTGTCGCCCTCAG
>JACCSN010000018.1 GCA_013812985.1 Hyphomicrobiales bacterium
TCTGACCTTGGTGACCCGCAATACGGCGGATGTCGTCAGAACAGGCGTATCCTTGCTCGATCCGTTCGCCGCCTGAAGCGGCTACGACAGCACCGGTGCCTCAGGGAGAAGCAGGCGTGTGAGCGGCAGGGCGCAGGGGCCGGTGAGTGCCAGCCAACCGGCTGGACCCGGTCTCCCGAACCAGACGTCAAAAGGATGAATTACTCCCATCGAGCGACGACCGAGCTCTTCTACACGCGTGTCGAAAGGCCCGATCTGATCCGCCCCCCCGGGTGCCGCTTCGTCTCAACGCGTTGCAACCGCGACGGCCGCTCCGGCCATCACCGCTCCGGAGCCGCGGTTCATCCAGCGCACTGCCCGCGCGCTGCGGAACAGCCGGCGGGCGCGCGCGGCCGCCAGCACATAGATCCCGTCGACCCCGAGCACCACCAGCGTCGTCACCAACGCCAGCTCCGCGAAGGCCACCGCGTCGATCGCCGTCAGGTCGATGAGATTGGGCAGGAGCGCCAAGTAGAACACCATCACCTTCGGGTTTCCGAGCATCAGGGTCAGCCCGGCGACGAACAGCCGCCACGGCTTCTCGGCGGCCGGCAGTTCTGCGGAAGCGGCGGCGGCCGGGGCGGTCCACAGCCGCCACGCCAGGTAGAGGAGATAGGCTGCCCCCGCATATCTCAGAACCAGGAACACCAGGGCGAAGCTCTCGGCGAGAAAGGCCAGCCCGAGGACGGCGAAGGTCAGCCAGACAAGGTCGCCGAGCGCGATGCCCAGCATGAAGGCGAGCGCGCCGGTCGTGCCCCGCGCCAGCACGCGGGCTACGATGGCGGCCACCGCCGGGCCGGGCGTCGCCGCGGCGACGAACAGCGCGCCGGCGAAGACGATGAGAGCGGTGGGTTCCATGACAAGCCTCGCGCGGCGAGCACTACCAGACTCCGCGGCTTTGGGCGGCGGTCTCGGTCGCTGCCTTCATAGGAGCAAATGTGTCTTGCGCATCGTGAACATCTCGCGGCCCAGGGCACGGTCGCCGGCGCGGCCGGCGCGGGCGCGATCGGCGGCTTGGCCAAGAGCATCCAGGAATCGAAGGCGGCGGGCGCCTGCATGGCGCAAAGGCTATGCCCGGAGGACGCTGACGGAGGAGGAGACGCAAGCCGTCAGGTCCGCCGAGGCGCGGCACGCGATGCCGCGCTTCAGGCGGCGATGGATGCGGATGAAAGCGTCCCGCAACCGTGACTTGTCGTCCTTTCGCAGCATAAACAGCAATTGCTGCTCACGCCTTCCGGCCGGCAGGGCTTTGCGCCTTCGCCCGATTGCTCGGAGGACTCGCTGTTAGCGATGCGGAAGCCTCAAACGCTTGCCCCGCCAGCATCTCGCCCCCGTTACCCGATCGTTTCCGAGGATTGGCACGGGGTGCCGCGCCGGCTAGCGCAGAACCGCTTCGATACGCCGTTCTCCCACCTCCAGGGCAAGCGCCTGGAACTGGGTTCGGTTGAACCATTCAGCTCTCAGCACACTGTCGGCTAGACTGTTATGCCCCCTTTATCTCTCCTCGCAGCTTCGATCTATGTTGAAAGAATTTTCGCAGCCGCCTAGTACACCGCGGCTGAAGTTATGACTCGTTGGGTGGTTTCGGTGTTGGGACGTTGGTGATTCACTTGGGGTGATTCGTACTCTGAGGAGAGCATCATGGCGAACCGATCCGCAGCGATTGTGCTCAGTATTGAAGAGCGGAGCGAGCTTGAGCGTTTGATCCGCGGCCGCTCGACACCGCAGCACCTGGCGCATCGGGCGCGAATGATCGTGCTGGCGGCCGATGAGATCGGCGTCGGCGAGAGTGCGCAGCGGCTGGGCGTGTGGCGGAAAGGCGTGAGCGCTTGGCGCGCCCGTTGGCTGGCGGGCGGCGAGAATAGGAGCGCCGCGGAACGGCTTGCCGATGCGCCGCGCTCAGGGGCGCCGGCGACGATAACGGCGGAGCAGACCTGCGCCATCCCCGGGTCAAGCCCGAGGACCGCGTTGGCCTGCGAACGAC
>JACCSN010000029.1 GCA_013812985.1 Hyphomicrobiales bacterium
GGTGAGCACGCCCGAACGCACGACGAACGCGCCAATAAGCGAGAAGGAGAACGCGAGGATGGCGAGCAGGATCGTCCAGCTCTTGAGCGCGTCGCGCTTCTCGACCACGGTTGCGGAATGGAGGAGCGCGGTGGCGATGAGCCAGGGCATGAAGCTCACGTTCTCGACCGGGTCCCAGAACCACCAGCCGCCCCAGCCGAGCTCGTAATAGGCCCAGTAGGAGCCCATCGCGATGCCGGCCGTCAGAAACATCCAGGCGGTGAGCGTCCAGGGCCGGACCCAGCGCGCCCAGGCCGAATCGATCCGCCCGTCCATCAGCGCCGCCACCGCGAAGGAAAAGGCGACGGAAAAGCCGACATAGCCGAGGTAGAGCATCGGCGGGTGCACCGCGAGCCCGATATCCTGCAGGATCGGGTTGAGGTCGCGACCTTCCAGCGGCGCCGGCGCCAACCGCGCGAACGGATTGGAGGTGAACAGGATGAAGAGGAGGAACGCCGCGGAGATCCAGCCTTGGACGGCGAGCACGCGAGCCCGAAGCGCCGCTGGCAGCCCGTTCCCGAAGGCAGCGACCATCGCGGTGAAAAGGCTGAGGATCAGCACCCAAAGCAGCATGGAGCCTTCATGGTTGCCCCACACGCCGGTGAATTTGTAGAGCAGCGGCTTGGCCGAATGGCTGTTGTCCCAGACATTCTGGACCGAGAAGTCCGAGGTCACATAAGCCGCCGTGAGCGCCGCGAAGGCGACCGCGACGAAGCCTAACCCCGCCACGGCCGCCGAGTTGCCTACCGCGACGAGTCGCGCATCGCCCCAGCGTAGCCCAATGAGCGGAACCGTGGACTGAATGAGCGCCAGGCTCAGCGCCAGAACCAGCGCGTAATGGCCAAGCTCAGCGACGGACAGCGCGCCGGTCATCGGCTCATCCCCTCCCCTTCCTGCCACCGGCCCTGCGCCTTCAGCGCGTCGACCACCTCGCGGGGCATGTAGTTCTCGTCGTGCTTGGCCAGCACATTGTCCGCGGTGAATGTTCCGGCCCCCGTCAGAACGCCTTCGGCGACGATGCCCTGACCCTCGCGGAACAGGTCCGGCAGGAGGCCTGAATAGACGACCCGGACCGTGTTCGCCGTGTCAGTAATCGCAAAGCTCACGCCGCCATCGTCTTTCCGCTCCACCGAGCCTTCCGCCACCAGCCCGCCCAGCCGCAGCCGCGTTCCCGTCGCCGGCGCTTTTTCGGCGACCTCCGTCGGAGAGTAGAAGAAGACGATCCGGTCGCGGAGCGCAACCAGGACCAGCGCCGCCGCGAGCGCCAGCACGAACCCGGCCGAGGCGATGAGCGCGAGGCGCCGTTTCTTTCGCGTCATGGCGCCGCCTCGGCTCTCGGCAGAGCAAGATCCGCCATCAACGCTTCGACCCGCTGACGTTGGCCCGGCTCGCGCAGCCCTTCCAGCGCGGCCCTGGCGGCGGCGGCGGCGTCGACGGGGCGGCCAAGCACCGCATAGGAGCGGATTAGCCGCAGCCACCCTTCGATGTCGTCCGGCTTGGCTTGCAGCCGCTCCGCCAACCCGCCCACCATGCCTTCGATCATCGCCGCGCGCTCAGCCCGCGCCATCGCTTCCGCAGTCGCCACATCCGCCGCTGCCGGGCCGGGCTGCTCCTTTGGTCGGCTGACCCGTGCCAGCGCTTGTTCCACCGGAATTCTCCAAGGCGCGTCCGCCGGCGCCTCCGCCAACAACGCGCGCCAGCCGGCGGCAGCCCCCTCCGTATGGCCCTCCTGCTCTTCGGCCAACGCCAGGTAAAAGCGCGGACCGGGCGCGCTCGGTTCGGCCGCATTGGCCGCCGCGAAAGCCGCGCGTGCATCGGCCGTGACAACTCCCCCTTGCGCCTCCAGGATCGCCTCGCCAAGCCCGCTTTGCCGCGCCGCATTCGAGCCGAGCAGGCGAATGGCATGGCTGTAGGCCCGCTGCGCTTCCTCCGCCCGCCCGAGCCGGAGATAGACCGGCGCAAGGACGTCCCAGCCCTGCCCGTCCTCTGGAGAGCCGGCCAGATGTTGTTCGACCTTGGCCACCAGAGATTCAAGGTTCTCGCCGCCGCTGGACGTCGCGAACCGTGCGGCCAGCGGCTGGCCGGGAACCCCCGGCGCGCCAAGGCCTAGGTAGAGCGAGAGGGAAACGATTGGAATTCCGGCAAGCGCGACGAGCGCAATCACCCGGCGCGCGCCATGACCACCCATCCGGCGCGGTTGCGGCTTCCCGTCGTCCGTTGACAGGATTCGGCGCGCGATCTCGGCGCGAGCGGCTGTCGCCTCGTTCAGGCTGATCCGGCCGTCAGCCTTGTCGCGCTCCAGCTCCGCCAGCTGGTCGAGATAAACCCGGCGCGCCTGCTCCTGCGGATCGGCCACCGCCTGATCGCGCCCAAGCGGCGCCAGGACGGCCATGACGGCCGCCCCCGTCAGGAGCGCGATGATGATCCACAGAAGCACGTCAAAAAATCCTGCCCAGCCGATCTAATCATGTCGGCCTTCGGCGGCAATGTGGCGGGGCGGCCCTGACACGCCAAGCCCCACGGTCCAGGGTCGCGTCAGCCGATGATCCGCCAGGTGCTGTCCGGCTCGCGGCAGGCAGTGCCCTTCGCCACCCGCGGCCGGCCACCGATGAAGACCCTGTGCGAATACTGGCGGCAATCCAGCCGGTTCACCTCATAGGCAGGCCCGACGACGACCTCGCCGCGATTGCCGGAACCCGGGCTGTTCCAGGTCGCCGGGCGCCCTGCCCGCCCGTATTCGAGCGCCTCGTATTCGGCTTGGCCGGCGATCCGCCTGTCCGCGTCATCGAGCGACCGCCCGATATCGGCGCCTAAGAGGCCGCCTTCCACGGCGCCAAGCGGCGCCTCGCCGGAGCCGGCCCCCACCTCGCTCCCGAAAACCACGCCCGAATTGGCGCCCGCCGCCGGCCGCCTTTCATTCGAGCTTCCCGAGCAGGCCATCAGGAGCAGGGCCGCGGTCGCGGTGAGTGTCATGGCCTTGCGCATCGATATCCCCTTGTCCGGCGCGGCATGTCCAACGCCCCGCCCCCGCCAGCTTCGACGACAAGTCTCGGCCCGCCCCTCACCAAATGGCGGAATTGCGCGCCGCGATCAATCGCCAGGCGCCGGCAGAGTCAGACGCGCCGCCAGCCCGCCGAGCTCCGAATCCTCCAGACTCAGGCTGCCGCCGTAGATCCTGGCAAGCTCCGCCACGATCGAAAGGCCCAGCCCGGAGCCCGGCTTCGATTCGTCCAGACGGGCGCCGCGCGAGAGCGCCTCCTCCCGGCCTTCGGCCGGCAGCCCCGGCCCGTCATCCTCAAAGCCGATCGTCAGGAACGGCCGACGGCCGATCTCCCTGCGCCCAGCGGAGACGCGCACGCGCGAAGCCGCCCATTTGCAGGCATTGTCGAAGAGATTTCCGGCCATCTCCTCGAGATCATGCTTCTCGCCGCGGAACCGGAGCTCCGCGGCGACATGCGTCTGGATGTCCAGATGCCGCTCCTGGTGCACCTTGCCCATGACGCGGGCAAGCCCTCCCACGATGGGCGCCACCGGCGTCACGGCGCCGATCACGTTGGCCTGCGCCGCCATGCGGGCGCGATTGAGGTGATGCTCGACCTGATCGCGCATGATGGCCACCTGCTCGCCCACCTTGGCGGCCAGCGGCTCGCTCGCCCCGCGCGTCTCGTTCTGCAGCACGGCGAGCGGCGTCTTCAGGGCATGGGCGAGATTGCCGACATGCGTGCGGGCGCGTTCGATGATCTCCCGGTTGGAATTGAGCAGCGCGTTGAGGTCGTGGACGAGCGGCTCGATCTCGCGCGGGTATCGGCCTTCCAGGTGGCCGATCTCGCCTTCGCGAATCTTGTTCAGATCGTCCCGCACGCCGCGGAGCGGGGTGAGCCCCCAGCGCACGAGAAGCGCCGTGCCCAGCGCGAACAGAACCGCCAGCCCGCCCAGCACCCGGATCACGGAGTTCCGGAATGCCCGCACGTCCTCGGTCATCGGCTCGGTGTCGCCCGCCACGAGCAGCGCGAAGGTGCGGCTTTCACCAAGTGTCACGAGCTGCTCCAAGGCCCGAAGTTGCCGGCCGCCGCTCGCCTGGATGGTGAATGTGCGTGCAGGCTCGGTTTCGGTCGGCAGGTCACGGACCGGCAGAATGTCGAAGCGCAGCGATTCGGACCAGTCGAGCGCGCGGCCCGTATCCGCCTCGCGGACCTGCCAGTACCAGCCGGAAAGCGGCCGGGAGAAAGTCCCGCCGCTCCGCCCTTCCACTGCGTTCTCGTCGACCTCGCCTTCCGCGCTTGTGGCCGTGATCAGCGTCAGGAGCAGCGTTTCCAGGCGCGCGTCGAAGTTCCGTTCCACCGCCGTGCTGAACTGATAGATGAACACCGCCCCGGCGACGATGAGCGCAAGCGCGCTGCCGCCGGCGGCGATCAGGGCGACGCGGAGTGAAAGAGATCTAGCCCGCATGCTCCGTCGGCCCGATCCGGTAGCCCATGCCGCGCACGGTCTCGATCAGGTCGACGCCCAGTTTCTTGCGCAGCCTGCCAACGAACACTTCGATGGTATTGGAGTCGCGGTCGAAATCCTGGTCGTAAAGATGCTCGGTCAGCTCGGTCCGCGAAATGACCTTGCCGGGATGATGCATCAGATATTCCAGCACCTTGTGTTCATGCGAGGTGAGCTTGACCGGCGTCCCGTCCACCGTCACGCGGCTGGCTTTCACGTCGAGCCGCAGCGGGCCGCACACCAGCGTATTGGACGCGTGCCCAGCCGCCCGGCGCACCAGCGCGCGCACGCGCGCCAGCACCTCCTCGACATGGAACGGCTTGGCGACGTAATCGTCGGCGCCCGCATCGATCCCCTGCACCTTGTCGGACCAGCGGTCGCGCGCGGTGAGCAGCAGCACCGGCATGGCGCGGCCGTCGCGCCGCCATTTCTCCAGCACGCTCAAACCGTCCATCTGCGGCAGCCCGATGTCCAGGATGACGAGATCGTACGGCTCGCTGTCGCCGAGAAAATGCCCTTCCTCCCCGTCGAAGGCGGAATCGACGACGTAGCCCGCTTCGCTCAGCGCCTTTCCGAGCTGGGCGTTCAGGCTGCGGTCGTCCTCGACGACGAGGATGCGCATGGGTCCGTCCTCAGCCGGCCGGGATGTTCATGGAGCGGACACGGCCGCCGGGCTGCAGCACCCGCACGCGATAGACGAACCCGCCGCCACCTTCGCAGAGCTGCACATCGACGACCTCGTCGCGCTTCAGTCCGGCCTGCCGCATCGCTTCGGGAAACGGCACGACCTGTCCCTGCTCCAGAAGCTGCCGGCCTTCCTGGCCCGAGATGCAGGCCGCCTGAGCATTGCCCGCCGCAGGCAAGCCGGCAAGGATCGTGAAGAGAACGGCTGCCGCGATGTCTTTGATCTTGGTCATGCCGGCTTTCTAATCCAATTGGAATGAACCGCCGCTGAATGGTTCGAGTTTTTTGCCAAATTGTCTCGTCCGGTTGGCATTACTTCGGACCATCTTGGCGTACCGTTGGCGGTGCAATCTATTGCCGCACTGTGTTCGAGATGTCCCTGACCGTCGGGAACCAGTTCTCGTAAACCAAAGCTAGGACGATAATGCCCCCGAGGATCGACGGAGCGAGAATGCCCGTTGCCAACGCCATAGCCATTCTGCTTCCAGAACGACGAAGCGGCTCGTACCTCAGCGACAATCGCAGAACGCAGGACGCTTTCCCTCGCTTCTTCCAAGTCTGCGGCCAAATAGTCCCTGGCAGCCTCGTCGAAAACGTCGACCGCCGCGCCTCTCATTCTCTCGAACTGCGAGTCGGCCATGTTGGCGATCCATGCGTTGATCGCATCCTGATCAGGAGTTTGCCCAGTCTGCGCCTCCCGATGTTTGATCCACTCTCTCTTGTCGTGTGCAAACACTGCATACGTCAGATAATCGATATGCAGCGGATCGTCGCTTTGTTGAACGTAATCAAAAACCTCAAGATCGCTTCTTGGCATACTTCGTCTCGAAGGTGCCGGTCCGCTTACTTTCTGAGGTAAGGGCCTTCGCCACTCTCTCCTTCTTGGCGGATGGGAATAGCGATGAACTGGCTAGGGATTTCGCAGTATGAGCGGATTTCTTTGTGCGCAGGAGGCCCGTTCGATCTATTTGGCTGACCGTCTTAGCCATACATTCCTCCAGAGAGCCGCGCGCGTCGAACGTCGCCTGCTTCACCATATGATGACGCCACAGACCGATACAAAATGCAACGCATGCGGTTTTTGCTGGGCGGATTGAAAGCCAGTGCACGCCGCATCCGACTCCCCTCGACGCGAGCTGGGGTGCAACCGCTTTGCAGGTAGGACTTGAGCGGCGGTTCATCCATCAGGCCCTGCGGCCGATCTCCGTCGTGGTGAACGAACGCAGCACCATGTTGGCGATCGCAATCGCCGCTACGATCCATCCGGCTTTGTCGCTGCCCAGCGCCGCCGTCCAGTCGGTCGCCTCCAGAACGCCGAACACCGCGATCGCCAAATTGATAAGAAGCGTGCGCCAGCCTTTCATGTCCGTTCTCCT
>JACCSN010000066.1 GCA_013812985.1 Hyphomicrobiales bacterium
TAGCCGAGCGGATCGGGGGCCAGGGCGAGGTCATCGAGCCGATCGATCTCGACGCATTGAGCGCCGTCGCGGTGCGCCTGAGCGATCTCCAGATCGAGGCGGTCGCCATCTGCTTCCTGAACGCCTACGTCAATCCCGAGCACGAGATCGCTGCCGAACGGCATCTGCGCGCGCATCTCTCCGCCAGCGTGACGATCTCCACGTCCGGTCAGCTGCTGCCGCAGATCCAGGAATACGAGCGCACCAGCACGATGGTCATCAACGCCTATCTGCGGCCCATCATCGAGAAATACGTCCAGTCGCTGGAAGACCGGCTTCGAAGGCTTGGGATCACCGCTCCGTTGATGATCATGCAGTCGAGCGGCGGCATCCTTCCGGGCCGCCTGGCCGGGGAAAACCCGGTCTACATCATCGAATCGGGTCCAGCCGCCGGCGTCGTCGGATCGCAACGGCTATCGGCCGCGCATGGATTGGGGGATCTGATGGTCCTCGATGTCGGCGGCACGACTGCCAAGGCGTCGATCATCGAGAATGGCCAGTTCGCCATCATGCCGGAATGCGAGGTCGGAGGCGACGCGCTTCTCGGCCACCGCCTCATGCCGGGGGCCGGGTATCCCGTCCAGGTGCCGACGATCGACATCGCGGAAGTCGGGGCTGGCGGCGGCAGCATCGCTTCGGCAACCAATGCGGGCGGCCTGCAGGTCGGGCCGCACAGCGCGGGCGCCTTCCCAGGTCCCGCCTGCTACGGCCGCGGCGGCGAGCAGGCCACGCTCACCGACGCCAATCTCGTTCTGGGTTATCTGAGCCGCGACCGCCTCGTCGGCGGCGAGATGGCGCTCAATGCCGCCAGGGCGGAGACGGTGCTTGCCGATCTCGGCCGCCGCGTCAGCCTGTCGGTCACCGACGTCGCCTACGGCATCCATCGCATCGGCAACGCGACGATGATGCGGGCGCTCAGCAGCGTCTCGTCGGAACGCGGCCAGGACCCCGCCAGGTTCACGCTCTTGGCCATGGGCGGCAACGGCGCGGTCCATGCCGGCGATCTTGCCGAGACGCTCGGCCTGTCGCGCATCGTGGTGCCGCCGGCCGCTGGCCTGTTCAGCGCGCTCGGCTTGTTGTCGGCCGATGTTGAACATCAGCTCGTCCGTGCGTTCTATCGGCCTCTCGCCACCGTGCGCGCCGACGAGATCAACGACGCCCTGCAGCCGATGATCGAGGAAGTGTCCTCCCGGCTGTCCGCGAGCGGCTTCGCCACGGCCGGAAGCCGCCGCATCGATATCCTGCTCGAGGTGAAGTACGCGGGCCAGGATTCGACGATCGGTCTTGCCCTGCCGGGCTTTCCCGCCGATCCGGCAATGATTCCGGCCATCGCGGCGGCCTTCGACGAGGAGCATCTGCGGCAGTACGGCTACAGTTCGCCCGGAGAACAGAAGCGGGCGGTCGCCATCAAGGTCGTCGGGCGCGGCCTGGCCGACCACCCCCGGCTGCCGGACCGGATCAGCCGGATCCGCGACGACAGGCTCCAGCCGTCGCGGCGGGAGGTTTATTATGGCCCCGAATACGGTTGGCTGAACACGCCGGTGCGGGCGAGGGAGGATCTCGGCGCCGAGCCGGAAGAGGGGCCGATGATCGTCGAGGAATACGACACGACGGCCGTCGTGCGGCCCGGCTGGACGGCCCGCCGCGATGGCGGCAACAATATCGTCCTGGAACGGCGCGGCGCGGAGGCCGGTGCGCCGAAGCTCGCCGCGGGTGCGCTGACGCCGGTCCGGCGCGAGCTCTTCCAGAACGCCCTCGTCACGGTCGCCGACAACATGATCGTGACGGTCGTGCGGACGTCACGGTCCGAAGTCGTCAAGAGCAGCCTCGATTTCTCGTCGGCGATCTGCGACGCGGAGGGGCAGATCATTGCGCAAGGCTTGGCGCTCCCCGCCCATCTCGGTTCCATGATGCCGGCGCTGAAAGGCTGCCTCGATCGCCTCGGGGCCGACCTGCGTCCCGGCGACATCATGGCGTCGAACGATCCCTATGCCGGGGCGAGCCATCTCAACGACATCTACATGTTCAAGCCGGTATTCTCGGCGGGCGAGCGCGTCGCTTTTCTGTGCCTGGTGGTGCACCACACCGACATGGGAGGCCGCGTACCGGGCGGCAACGCAACCGACAGCAGCGAGATTTTCCAGGAAGGCCTGCGCATCCCGCCGAGCAAGATCTTTGTCGCCGGCACACCCAATACGACGCTCTTGAACATCATCGAGGCGAATGTGCGCGTGCCAGACAAGGTGATGGGCGACCTGCGGGCGCAGCTTGCCTCCCTCAATCTCGCCGAAGCCGAGATGGCGAAGCTCCTGACCGAATACGACACCGCATCGTTCAAGGCGCTCGCGGCGGACCTGATCGACTACACGGAGAAGCTGACACGAGCGACGATCCGCGATCTGCCCGACGGGGTGGCCGAGTTCACCGACTGGATCGACGATGACGGCGTCGGCAGCGCGCCCGTCAAGATCCATGCCAGGCTGACGGTTGCGGGAGACCGCGTCGAGGTTGATTTCAGCGGGACCTCGCCACAGACTACCGGGGCGATCAATCCGAACTTCTGGTTCACGGCATCGTGCACATACGCGGCGATCCGCTCGGTGATCGACCCGAGCGTCCCCAATAATGCCGGCCTCTATCGCGCCATCTCGGTGACGGCGCCGGAGGGCTGCTTCGTCAATCCGCGCTTCCCGGCGCCGGTCGGCGCGCGAGGACTCGCCGGCTACCGGATCCGCCATGTCGTGTCCGGGGCGTTGGCGATGCTCATGCCCGAGCGGATGCCGGCCTGTCCCGGCGGCAATGAGTTCGGAATCGTGTTCGCCGGGCGTCACGCGGACAACCGGCCGTTCCTCTTCCTGGAATTCCACAACACCACGGGCGTCGGCGGCTATCCGGAACGGGACGGCGAGGATGCCGGTCCCTGGTGCCTCACCAACGTCGCCAACGTGCCTGTCGAGGTGATCGAGGCGGAGAACCCCATCCGCGTCGAGGAATATGCGCTTCTTCCGGACACGGGCGGCCCCGGCCGGCACCGGGGGGGGCTGGGGATCGTCCGCCAGTACCGGCTGCTGGCCGACGAGGCGACCGTGCAGCTCCGCTCCGATCGCCAGCGCCATGCGCCCTGGGGGCTGGCGCGAGGTCTGCCGGGCGCCCGGAGCCGCAGCCTGCTCAATCCCGGCCCTGGCGAGACGGTGCTGCCGTCCAAGTTCCTCCTCACGATGAGGAAGGGCGACGTGTTCCGGGCGGAAATGCCGGGGTCGGGCGGGCACGGTCCGGCGTCCGAGCGCGATCCAGAGGCGGTCGCCGACGACGTGCGATCCGGCAAGGTCAGCGTGCAGCATGCCAGGTCCGCCTACGGGATCGTCATGGACGCCGCGGGACTCGCGGTGGATGCCGCGGCGACACGCAGATTGCGGGCGGAGCAGATCGAGGCGCTGCACGATGCCGAAGCGCAGCTCAGGAGACAAAGCCAATGACTGCGGTCGACAGCAATTCGCACATCATCGCCGCCTACCGGGGCAGGACCGCGGGCTCGGCGGAACTCTACCGCAAGGCCGCTTCCGTGTTTCCGAGCGGCATCACGCACGATGCCCGCTATCTGCTGCCGCATCCAATCTACGTGGCGCGCGCGCAAGCCGGCCGGAAATGGGACGTCGACGGCAACGATTATGTCGACTACCAGGGCGGTCACGGCGCGCTGCTTCTCGGCCATCTCCATCCGGAGGTCATGGCGGCGGTGGCGGAGCAGCTTTCGCGCGGCACCCATTACGGCGCCGCGAGCGAGCTCGAGTTGCGGTGGGGGCAGCTGATCCAGGAGCTGATCCCATCGGCGGAGCGCGTGCGCTTCACCTCGTCGGGGACGGAGGCGACAATGATGGCGCTGCGACTGGCGCGCGCCTTCACCGGCCGCGGCAAGCTGGTCCGCTTCCGCGGCCATTTCCACGGTTGGAACGACAACATGGCCTTCGGCTATTCCGACCATTTCGACGGCACGCCGAGCGCCGGCGTCCTGCCGGCGGTGGCGGAAAACGTCCTGCTTGCCAATCCCGGCGATGTGGAGGGGGTGCGCGCCCTGCTCGACGAGCACGACGTTGCCGCCGTGATCCTCGAGCCGACGGGCTCGACATTCGGGCAGGTCCCGCTCGAGGCTTCATTCCTGGCTTCGCTGCGCACCATCACGCGCGATGCAGGCGTGGTTCTGATATTCGACGAAGTAGTCTCGGGTTTTCGCGTGTCGCCGGGTGGGGTGCAGGCGCATTGCGGCGTTGTCCCGGACCTGACAACCCTGGCCAAGATTCTTGCCGGGGGGCTTCCAGGCGGCGCGGTCGCCGGCCGCCGCGATATTCTCGACGCGATCGACCACCAAAGGACCGCGGCATCCGGCCGCGAGCGGATCCAGCACCCCGGCACCTTCAACGCCAACCCCGTCTCCGCGGCGGCGGGCATCGCCACGCTGGAGATCATCCGGGATACCGATGCCTGCCGGCGCGCCAACGATTATGCCGCACGGCTCAGAAGCGAACTCAACAATGTGCTGGTGGACGAGGGGGTGCAATGGGCCGTTTACGGCACGTTCTCCGGATTCCACATCTTCACCAATGCGCCGAAGCTTGATGTTGATCCCCTCAGCTTCGATGCGTCGAAACTCGATTACGCCACGCTCAAGGGTACTAAAGGCGCCGCCGTTCCCACCAAACTGCGGCTTGCGATGCGCGTCAACGGCGTCGACTTGTCCGGCTGGCCAGGCGGGCCGGTTTCCGCCGTGCATGACGAAGACGATTTCGAGCGGACGGTGGACGCCTTCCGCGGCAGCCTGCGGATGCTGAAGGCGGAAGGCGAGATCAGAATCTGACGGCACGGGCGATGGCGGCCTGAGGCGTGGAACCGCTCCTCAGCACGCCGGAGCTGGCGCGGATCGTCAGGCTCGGCTCAAAGATCACCCGGCGGGGCGACAGCGACTGCGCCTCGATCAGTTCGGTCAGCAATTGCGCCGCCGCTATGCCCATTGCGTGGCGCTGCACCGATATCGTCGTGAGCGGCGGGTTCCAGAGCGCGGCTTCGATCACGTCGTCGTAGCCGACGACGCTGAAATCCGGCCCGGGCCGAATTCCTCGGCGGGACAATTCGAGCATCACGCCGAAAGCGACGATGTCGGCGAAACATACGGCCGCGGTCGGGCGGTCGCTCAGCCCGAGCGCCTGGCTGATCGCGGCGATGCCGCCGCGGCGGTTTGTCGGGCAGGGCACGACGAGGCTCCGGTCGACGGCTATGGAATGCCGCTCCAGCGCCTTGGCGTAGCCGGCAAGCCTGTCCCGGCCGGTCGAGATGGCCGTGCTGCCGCCCAGGAAAGCGATCCGTGCGTGGCCTAACCCGATGAGGTGTTCGGTCGCCAGCTCCATGCCGCGTTCGTCGTCGCTACCGACGAAGCTGAGGTCGGTGTCCGGAACGGATCTCGTGACCATCACGGCGGGCAGGCGCCAGTCGAGCAGACGTCGCAACGACGCCGTCTCCGTCCCTGTCGCCGGGCAGACGATCAGGCCATCGGCGCTGTATTCGCGCAGCGCTTCGATGAAATCGTCCTGCAACTTGGGCGATTCCGTCGAATGGCAGAGAAAGACCATCCTTCCCTTGGAATGAAGCTCCGACTGGATGGCGATGAGCAATTGCGCAAAATAGGGATCGGTGATGTCGTTGATGGCGACGCCGACCGCGCCCGTGCACTCCGATCGCAGGCTCGCCGCCCCGCGGTTGTAGACATAGCCGAGCTCGCGCATGCCTTCGAGAACCCGCTGCCGCGTTTCTTCGGAGACGCGAGGCTTGTTGCGCATGGCCAACGAGACCGTCGCGGTGGAGAGGCCGAGATGTTCGGCGAGGTGGCGCAAGGTGACGCGGCGGCGCAAGGCGGGCTTGGGCTCTTCCGGCGCGGTCGTCATGCCGATACTCACCTTCCAGGTAGGGCGTCCTGGTCCGCGCAAATAATTGCTTTGCGCCCATGGTGTCTAATTGGAGACAAACGGCGAACACCCGCCTGTCCCCGATCCCGGCAGCGACGCCGCGCCGCAAGGGCACTCGGGCAGCGGGTCGAAGCGACAAGAGCTAACATATCACAGATGCGAAAACATTGTGCGGCCAGCAACCGGCATACGGGCGGTGAGGATGGAGCCCGTCTCCGCATCGAGTATAAAGAGCGTGCGCCCGTCGGATCCACCATAGGCGAGATTGGTGAGTGCTTTTCCCGCGCAGGAACGCACCCGCAGGAGAGGCTCGCCCCAGCGGTCGAAGAGCCACACCGAGCCAAATTGCGCTTGGACCACCGCGACGTTGCCGTCCTGGTCCAATGCCAAACCATCGGGTCCGGCCAGCCCCCCGGAGAGCTGCACGAAGAGGCCTGTCATCTGAAGCTTCGTGTCTGGATCGGCCAAAAATCGCCAGACAGCGTTGGCGCGGGTGGCGGCGACCAGAACGTGCGTCTCCTCGAGATTGAGCGTGACGCCGTTCGGATATGGCACGTTGTCGAGCAATAATTCGACCGTCTCGGAGCCGCTCCGGATGCGGAAGACGCGGCCCGTGGGATCGCTCAGATTGCTGCGGCCCGGATCGGTGAAATAAAGGTCGCCATTCGATGCGAAGAAGAGGTCATTGCACCCCCTGAACCGCTCCAGACCGACATGGGTGCGGAACGGCTCAACCGCGCCGCTGTGCGGATTCATCGTCATGATCCCATGGCGATGATCGGCTATGAAGATCCGCTCGTCGCGATGGATCTTCAGGCCGTTCGGTTCGCCGTCATACTCGCAGGCAACCGTCCAGGCACCCTGTGGCGAGATCCGAAAAATACGGCCGTGCGGAATATCGGTGCAATAAAGATTGCCGGCCCGATCGAAGGCGGGCCCCTCCAAGAACGATGCCAGCCGCAAGCCGGGCCGCGCCGCTTTCACCCAATCCGTCGGCTCGCCGCGCCAGTGCAGATTCGTCGGCAGCGTGGCGAAGATTTCGGTTGTTATCTCGGGGGGCACTGCGTACATCGAACCCTCCTGCCATGAAAACGCCGAACACATCCAGATCCTCGGCGCCGAAATGTGCAGATCGGCAGGCCGGCGCGGTCCACGGTGTCGGCTAAAGTCTTAGTCGGCAACTCGTCGTGCCCTCGCCAGGAGATCCTGCACAGTCGAGACATGCCACCGGCCACCACGGGCGGTGCGAATGCCGCGATTGTTCAGGGCCGTATTACGGCTACCTCTACGGATGGAACCCGGGCCTGGGCTACTACGACCTGCCCTACGCCCCGCGAGGATGTCGCGGAAATGAAGCCGCGTGAGAGCGCGCCCCCTTCGTCTCTTCCTCAAATTGAAGATTCGTGTAAACGCCAACAACTGATCGCTCTTATACTATAACGCGTTATAGCAGATGACACGGCAACCACCGGCGCCTCGCCCAGAATGAAGTTGCCGTCCGGCGTAAAGCTTTCGGGGCCGTTGAGGAGCTGCTTGACGCCGGCATCCTGAAACGCCGGCACGCGCGGCAGCGCCAGTTCGAGGATCGGCGTGAAATGGTCCCAATCGGGCTGAAGCAGCTGAAACTCGAAGCCGTCAGGGATGCCGTCTAGCGCCCAGGGGATAGGGTTCGGCTCGTAGCCGCCCAGCGCAAGCCCACCAACTTCCTCCTTGTAATAGGTCAGTCGGTCGGGATCGCGCAAAGTGGGCAGGTCCGGGGTCACGCCCGGGATTGCCTCCGTGATGATGTACTGGTGCTGGACAGA
>JACCSN010000091.1 GCA_013812985.1 Hyphomicrobiales bacterium
GCCCGGCCCCGGTCTTGGCGGCCGTCGCGCCGAGCTCCGGAAAGTGCAGGCGACCGCCGTCCGCCGGCATCACCTCGAAAATGTTCACCTCGCCCATGAAGGACGCCACGAAGCGATTGGCGGGCCGTCGATAGATCTCGCGCGGCGCCGCGACTTGAACGATGCGGCCGGCGCTCAAGATCGCGATCCGGTCGCTCATCACCATCGCCTCTTCCAGGCTGTGCGTGATGTAGATGAAGGTTTTTCCCGTCTGCCGGTGCAGGTCCTTCATCTCCACTTCGAGGATTTTTCGCAGCTGGTAGTCGATGGCCGAGAGCGGCTCGTCGAAGAACAGGATCTCCGGGTCGGAGGCGAGCGCGCGGGCAAGCGCGATGCGCTGCCGCTCGCCGCCGGAGCATGCTTGCACGTTGCGCTCGAGATAGGATCGCGGCAGACGGACGAGATCGAGGAGCTCGGCCGCGCGCGCCAGCCGCGAGGCGCGGTCGACCCCGCGCATCTTCAGGGCGAAGGCGACATTCTCCCCGACGCTCTTGTGGTTAAACAGGGCAAGCGACTGGAACACCATGGCGGTCGGGCGGCGGTTGGCCGGCACGTCGTTGATGCGCTTGCCGCGGAGCAGGATGTCGCCCGCGCTCGGGCGCTCCAGCCCGGCCAGCATGCGGATAAGCGTGGTCTTGCCCGAGCCCGAGGGGCCGACAATGGTGAAGAACTCGCCGTCCAGAATGTCGAGGTCGATGGCGTCCACGGCCGCCTGCGCGCCGAATTTGCGCGTCAGCTGCCGCAGCGACAGGACGATACCGCGGGCGGCAGCGCCGGGCGCCGGCGCTTCCCTGCCGTGATTGACTACGCCCAGCCGCACTACCTCCTCATCGGCTCAGGCTGTCGAATGTAACGATCTGCCCCTCCTCTGCCCCGTGGGGAGAGGCCGAGTCCGCGCGAAGCGCGGAACCGGGTGAGGGTTCTGGCGCAATGCTTTAAGATAAAAGCTTCAGCCGGCGCCTTCACAGCCATCCTCTCCCCTGACGGCCTCGCCATCCGAACGCCCCTCTCACTGGCGCGTGCGCATCGCCGCCGTGTAGATGTCGTAGAGGCGGTCGTAATCCGGCACGATGTCGAACTCCACCGCATTGGCCAAGCGCTCGTCGAACTCCTCCCATTGCAGCGCGTCGAGCTGCTCCTTGGAGAACTTCGCCATGACCTCCGGCTGGGCCATCTGCGCCACCGGCTGCAGGTTGCCGTTGCCGGTCGCCACGATATAGGCCGGCTCCGGCTCGACGATCCATTCCAGGAAATCGAGGATCTTGGGGTGCAGGTTCGGGTTGTTCACCGCCGAATTCACCTCGATCCAATTGATGCCGCCCTTGCCGTCGGCCGGCCCCTTGTTGGGCGTGATGGCGTAAAGGTTGTTGTTGCCTTCCAGCCGCGCGCCGGAGACCGAATAGGTGCCGCCGGTGAAGTAGAGGTCGATCTCGCCGTTCAGCATGGCGAGGTTCAGCTGCACGAAATCGGTGGTGATGAGCTTGGCGTTGGTGACCCAGCGCTTCGCCGTCTCCTCGAATTTCGCCACCTCCGCCTCGGTCTTCTCCTTGAACGGATGCACGCCGGCGCCCATGCAGATATCCATGACGTTCCAGTCCTCGTAGGCGAGGATGCCGTAGCGCTGGGCGAAATCGGGATTGTTGAAGAGGTCCCAGCCCTCGTCCTTGGCCGTCTCCGCCGAGATCACGTCGGTGTTCACCACGAAATCGAAGGTTTCCGTGCGCTGCACGACGCCGAGGAGGTGCTCCCCGTCCTGGCTCATCGCCCACGGATAAGGTGGCGCGAATTTCGGCAGCATCTTCGCATAGAGCGGCTCGAAACGGTCGCGCGGCAGCTCGACGATCAGCTTCTCCGGCCACAATTGCTTGCGCGCCCAGGGATTGTTCAGGTTGACGAAATCCCAGACATTCGTCTCGCCGGCGCGCAGCCGGTTGACCGAGGTCGGGTCGGAGATGTGGATCTCCGGCTTCAGCGCGCCGCCGTGCTCCTGTTGCCAAAGCTCCAGCAGGCGGGGGTCGGCGTAGGGATCCCAGGTCAGGAGGTTCAGCGGTCGATCCTGCGCCAGCCCGCGGCCTGGCAGGAGGCTCGACGCGGCAGCCGCGCCGGCGCCCGCGGCGATCCCCGCGAGCAGCCGCCGTCGCGTCATCAGGGACGAGCGGAGGCCCATATCGCGGAGCGGATTGCGCGACGCCAAGGCGCGGAGACGGTCGTCGAAGCTCATGGCCTACTCCCCATCGGCGCCAAAGCGGGATTCCTCATCCCTCGCGCACGTCTTCAC
>JACCSN010000093.1 GCA_013812985.1 Hyphomicrobiales bacterium
GCCTGGGCGCGCCATGGTTTCGGGACGAACAGCGTGCGCGGCACCGTCTCGATGGCGTTCAGCACGTGGCGGTCCGAAATTCCGAGCCCGCGGAGCTTGAGGATGAGCGACGCCGCCGGGATCAGCGCGTCGTCATCCTCTTCATAAGACAGCAAAGGAGATTCGTCGCCCATCGGGACGATGATGGGGAACGATGGTTAAAATCCGGAGAACCGCTCAATCCGCCGCGACCAGATGGCCCTCGCCGACATCGCGCAACATCAGCCGCGGCACGCTCGCGCCGAGGGGGCGCATGGCGCTTCCCATTTCACCCGCGAACGCGCCTTGTCTGTCGCGGCGGCGCATCGGGTCGGCGACCGGCACGGCCTCGATCAGACGTCGCGTATAGGCGTGCCGGGGATCCTCGAAGATCTGCCGGCGCGTTCCCGTCTCGACGATCTGGCCCAGATACATCACCGCGACGCAATGGCTCACCTGCTCGACGACGGCCATGTCGTGCGAGATGAACAGATAGGCGACGCCAAGCTCGTCCTGCAGCTCCTGCAAGAGGTCGAGCACGCGCGCCTGCACGGAGACGTCGAGCGCGGAGACGCTCTCGTCGGCGACGATGATCTTTGGCGACAGCGCCAGCGCGCGGGCGATGGCGACGCGCTGCCGCTGCCCGCCGGAGAATTCGTGCGGGTGGCGGCGCATCTGCTCCGGCGTCAGTCCGACACGGCGGAACAGCGCGGCGACGCGGTCGCGCACCTCCGATCCGGAGGCGACGCGGTGAACGAGGAGCGGCTCGGCCACGAGGTCGCCGACATTCATGCGCGGATCGAGCGACGCGTAGGGGTCCTGGAACACCATCTGGATATTGCGGCGGAGCGCCTTCATCTGGTTGCGGCCTAAACCCTGCGCGTCCTGGCCGGCGACGCTGACATGCCCCTCCCAGCGGACCAGGCCGAGCAACGCCTTTCCCGTCGTCGACTTGCCGCAGCCGGATTCGCCGACAAGCGCCAGCGTCTCGCCGGGCCGGATGGCGAACGAGACGCCTTCCACGGCATGCACCCGCGCGATCGTGCGTTGCAGGATGCCGCCCTTGATGTCGAATCCGACGGTGAGGTTGCTCACGTCCAGCACCGGGGCGGCAGGCTGGGCTGGCCCGGCAGGCTGTGTTGGCGCAGTCCGCGTCGCGTCAGCGCGGAGCGGCTCCCCTCGCCCCGCCATGGCCCCGAGGCGCGGCACGGCGGCGAGCAGCGCGCGCGTATACTCGGCCTCGGGTGCGGCGAAAATCCGCTCCACCGGGCCGGCCTCCACCACCTTGCCCTCATGCATGACGACGACACGGTCGGCCATTTCCGCCACCACGCCCATGTCGTGGGTGATCAGGATGACAGCCGTGCCGAACTCCCGCTGCAGCGCGCGGATCAGATCGAGGATCTGCGCCTGCACCGTCACGTCGAGCGCCGTCGTCGGCTCGTCGGCGATCAGCACCTGGGGCCGGCCGGCGAGCGCCATGGCGATCATCACGCGCTGGCGCATGCCGCCGGAGAGCTCGTGCGGATATTGCCTCAGCCGCCGCTCCGGCTCGGAGATGCGCACAGCCGCCAGCGCGTCCACCGCCGCCTTGCGCGCCTCCCGCGCGCCGATCTCGCGGTGCGCCAAGATGGCCTCGGCGAGCTGCCGGCCGATCGTGAGGACCGGATTGAGCGACGTCATCGGCTCCTGAAAGATCATGGCGATGTCGCCGCCGCGGACCCGGCGCATGGCGGCTTCGGGAATCGTGGTCAGCTCCCGCCCGGCGAGCAGCACCGTGCCGCCGGCGATACGGGCCATCGGCTCCGGCAGGAGGCGCATGACGGACAGCGCCGTCATCGACTTTCCGGAGCCGGATTCGCCGGCGATGCAGAGCGTCTCGCCGGCCGCGATGTCGAAGGAAAGGTTGTCGACGACGATGCGCGAGCCTTCCGGCGTGGCCACCTCGGTGCTGAGGTTGCGGACCGAGAGGACGGGCTCGGCCTGTCCCCTCCCCCCTTGCGGGGGAGGGCTAGGGAGCGTGTGGCGCCAACGCGCTCCCTCTCCCCCTTGTGGGGAGAGGGCTGGGGTGAGGGGTGATGACGGACACCGCATCTGTTCAGCTTGCCGCGGACGACCCCGCCCCTAGCCCCTCCCCGCAAGGGGGAGGGGAAGCGCCCGCCCCTCCTCTGCCGCGCCAAGCAGAACCGCTCACTCCAGCACCACCCGGGGAAAATAGAACGACACCACCCAGTTCGGCATGTCCACGATCTCGCTGATCCTCAAATCCGCGCACACCGAGCAGAGCATGTAGGCGTCGACCGCCGACAGGCCGTGCCGCGCCGACAGGAGATCGACCATCTGCATCACCGCCGAGCGCGCGCCGCCCATCAGATCGGGGCCGACGCCGGTGGTCACCTCGTAACCTTTGGCGTCGAGGTGTCCCGTGACCGGGCCCGGCGTGGTGAAGCGCGGCGTCCGCAGGTTTGCCCCTTTCTCCACATCAAGTGTGAGGACAACGTTCATCGGGCTCTCGATCGCCGTGCCGCAGATCTCGCCATCGCCTTGGGCCGCATGCGTGTCGCCAACGGAGAACAAAGCACCTTCGACCTCCACCGGCAGGTAGAGCACCGTGCCGGCGGCGA
>JACCSN010000118.1 GCA_013812985.1 Hyphomicrobiales bacterium
TGGGCCTCGGCCTCGGCACGCTGCTCTACGAGATGGGTGTGAGGCCGGAAATCGTCACCGGCCACGATTTCCGCTCCTACTCCGCGTCCATCAAGCTTGCTCTGGTGACCGGGCTTATGGCGGCCGGCATCAAGGTGAACGACATCGGCATGGCGATGACGCCGATGTGCTATTTCGCCCAGTTCGACCTCGACGTGCCGGCCGTCGCCATGGTCACCGCCTCGCATAACGAGAACGGCTGGACCGGCGTGAAGATGGGGGCGAACCGGCCGCTCACCTTCGGGCCGGACGAGATGGGCCGGCTCCGCGACATCGTGCTCGGCGCCAGGTTCGACGCGCGGGGCGGCGGCTCGTATCGGTTCGTCGAGGGTTTCGCCGAACGCTACATGTCCGCGCTGACCGGCCGGCCCAGGTTGAAGCACCCCATCAAGGTGGTCGCCGCCTGCGGCAACGGCACCGCCGGCGCTTTCGCCCCGCAGGTGCTGGAGGCGATCGGCGCTGAGGTCGCGCCGCTCGACACCGAACTCGACTACACCTTCCCGCGCTATAACCCCAACCCCGAAGATCTGAAGATGCTGCACGCCATCCGCGACGAGGTCTTAAGGACCGGCGCTGCGGTCGGGCTCGGCTTCGACGGCGACGGCGACCGCTGCGGCGTGGTCGACAACGAAGGCGAGGAGATTTTCGCCGACAAGGTCGGCGTCATGCTCGCCCGCGATATCTCCACTCTTTATCCTGGTTCGACCTTCGTCGTCGACGTGAAGTCGACCGGGCTGTTCATGACCGATCCAGTTCTCCAGAAGAACGGCGTCAAGGCGGATTACTGGAAGACCGGCCATTCCTACATCAAGCGGCGGGTGAACGAGCTTGGCGCCATCGCGGGCTTTGAGAAGTCCGGACATTATTTCTTCAACAAGCCGATCGGCCGCGGTTATGACGACGGGCTCGTCTCGGCGCTGGCCATCCTCGACATGCTCGACCGCAATCCAGGGAAGACGATGGCCGATCTGCGCCGCGCGCTGCCCAAGACCTGGGGATCGCCGACGATGTCGCCGCACTGCGACGACGAGACGAAGTATGGCGTGGTGGAGAAGGTGGTTGGCGAGTTCCAGGGGATGAAGTCGCGCGGCGAGCCGGTCGCCGGCCAGCCGATCCGCGAGCTCATCACGGTGAACGGCGTGCGGGTCGTCGCCGAGGACGGCACCTGGGGGCTGGTCCGCGCCTCTTCCAACAAGCCGGAGCTGGTTGTCGTGGTGGAAAGCCCGGTGTCGGAAGCGCGGATGCGGGAGATGTTCAAGGGCGTCGACGCGGTGCTCCGCCGCAACCCGGAGGTCGGCGCCTATAACCAGACGATTTGAGCGGGTCCGACGCATGGCGCGGAGGAGGCCCGCCCCGGTCGTTGTTGCGCTTGTGGCGGCGGCGATCGTGGCTTCGGCGTCGTCGTCCGGCGCGCAGGACCGGGCCGACCCGCTGCGCTTTCTGAAACCCACGCTGGACGGCGATGCGCCGGCGCCGGACGGAACTGGCGTGGGGACCCGGCCGGGTCTGCCGGCCGACGGGACTCCAATGCGCGATCCGCGCGCTGATGCAGCGATAGGGCAGGGCGACGAGCCTTTCGCCGGCGCGGCCGGGCAGGTCGCGACACCGGATCAGCCGGGCAATGACGAGCCGCCGCCGACCCGTTCCGAAGCTGTTGGCGAAGCTGGAGAGGCCGGGGAACCGCCGTCGGCCGAACCGCCCAGGCCGATCCGTCTGGGCGTGCTCGCCGGCCGGGACGTGGCCGCGATCATGGCGGCCGTCGAGCCCGTGACGGTCGACCTCGGGCGCATTCTCGGCCGGGCGGTGGAAATTCTGCCGATGTCGTCCTATCGCGCGATGATCGACGCGCAGACCCAGCGGCGCATTGACGGCGGCTTCTATTCGACCTCCGCCTATGCGCTCGCGGAGGCGAGCTGCCGCTGCCTGGAACCGATCGTGGCGCCGACGGCGCTCGATGACACATCCGCCTACCATGCGATCATCGTCGCGCGGCAGGATTCCGGGATCGGCTCGGCGGCCGAGCTCGAAGGGAGGACCGTCGCCGCCGCCGCCGCCGATTCGGTCGGCGGCCGCCGGATGCAGCTTGCCGGCCTCCTGGCCGAGGGAATCGACCCTGGCCTGTTCGCAAGCTTGCTCGACGCGGGCTCGAGCGAGGGGGCGGTTCGCTCGCTCGAAACCGGCGAAGCGGATGCCGCCTTCGCCTGGAGCTCGCTCGCGGGCGACCTGGAGCGCGGCTACTCGCGCGGCACGCTCGCCGACCTGGTGTCGAACGACGAGATCGCGATGCGGGATCTTGCCGTGATCTGGCGCTCCCCGCCTATCCCGCATGGCCCGCTCGCCGTGCTGAGTTCGATCGAGGAGGATGCCAAGCGCGAGATCGAATCCTACTTCCTGAACCTCGCGGCGGAGGATCCCGAGATTTACGACGCCTTGAACCCCTATTATGCCGGCGGTTACATCGCGGCGGAGCCGGGGAATTATCGCGGGCTCGATCTGCTCACGTCACAAGAGATCGATTCTCTGGATCTGCCTCGGGCATCGGCCGACCCGGCGTCGAATGCAGCCCCTCAATGAGCGCCGGCCGGGGTCAGGACACGCACTGGTCCGCGGGACTATCTGCCTGCGGGCACAGGCTGATTTCCGATGACAGGCGCGGCACGAAGAACAGCCTGTCCTCCAGTTCGATTCCGTCGGGGCTGACGATGGACCCGATCGTCGGGACATAGGTGAAGAAAGCCTCCGACATGATGATCCGGGTGTTCGGGACGCGCAGCGCTTCCGGGACGACGCTGTTCATCGCCGCATCGCCGGCATAGGCGAGGTCGCTCGGCTCCGCTCGGCTCCAGGCGACGGTCGCCACACCCGTGTCGTCCACCTTCACGGCAGTGATCCGCACCGACAGTCCGGCCTCGCCGTCGGGGTACATGGCGCTCGGCGCGATGTCGAAGACGGCCGCGATATCCGCTTCGGTCACTTCCTTCTCGCGCGAGACGAGGTCGCCCACCGAGGCGGCCAGGTTGTTCAGCCGGCGGTCGGCGTTCAGAGCGCTCGTCACTTCCACCCCGCCGATCCAAAGCGTCAGCATGATCGGCAGGATCAGCGCGAACTCGACCGCCGCGATGCCGCGTTCCTCCGCGAGCAGCCGCGAGGATAGCCGTCGAAGCGATTTGGAGGTCATGAGCATGGTCGTCTTGTCCTGGTCGCTTATGGCGGAAGCTCAGGTCGTAGGGCCGAAGGGTTCATTTCGAAACGCGGCGAACGATCCGATCATCTGCTTGCCGTTGTCGAGGTTCTTCTTGATGCGGAGCCCGCCGAATATCTTGTTGACCGGCCATTGGTAATAAGCCCGCACGACGACGATCTCTCTTTCATCGCCGAAATCGTAGGCGCCCTCGCTCTCGAACTTCTCCTCGTCGTCCAATGGCGTGCCGAGATTCATGTCGGCGAAACTTTCATAACTCTTCACATCAAGGTAGAAGTCCGGATTGCCCTCCTCGCAATCGATGAAAACCGACATCCGGCTGCATAGGTCGGCTCTGAAATCGGCCTGGCCCATGCGGGATTTCTGCGCCTGACCGGTGCGGACGAGGCGCGCCGATTCGAACACTGCATTGTCCAGGACTTGTTCCGCGATGAAGATCATCGCCGTCTCGGCGATGAGGAAGATCAGGAAAAAGAAGACCGGGGCGACGATCGCGAATTCCACCGCGGTCGCGCCGCGCCGATCGTCGTGGAACGCGTTGAAGAGCCGTCTGAACCTGCCGCGGCGGAGGCCGGCGCGGTCGGGAAGAGAACGAAGGGCGGTCACGGTCACAGTTCCTGCGGATGCACCGGACACGCTATATCCAGAGAAGTTTGAGAGCCTTGACGATCGCGGCGCTCAAATCCGCTCACCGTAAACAAAGCCTGACAGCTACTGGCCCGTGGCGAATTGCTGGCGGCCTATGATCTGTTCCGTGGCGTTCTTGAACACCGTGGGCTCGTC
>JACCSN010000205.1 GCA_013812985.1 Hyphomicrobiales bacterium
ACCTCACGCCGTAGCCGCTCGATCTCCAGTTGCTCGGGCCTTGTCTGCCCCTGGCCGGGACCTTCACCCAAAGCCTACTGGCTGAAAGAATAACCCCGCCGCATTTGGCCACGGGCGCGCTGGCGAAGCCCTCGACTCCCTTGTCCAGCAGTGCTTGGATACGATGTCGGCGGACAGACGCCCCGTCGATAGGGCGGCCCCGGTGCCCGTCTCGAAGCCGAAAGTCGGGGCCGCTCTCGCCAGCGCGCGCGGAGTTCCCACCAGCGGCAACCTCGCTGCTTCTATTGGGAGTGGAGGAAAGTGACGGCCCGTCTCGTCATGGTGCCCGCGTTCGGGATTGCTCTTGCAGCACTCTATGGTCTTAGTTGGTTCGCCTTGGGCCGCGCATTTACGGATCGCACGCTCCTTGGGGTTTGCTTTGTCGGGGTCGCAGGCGCGGTGTCCGGGGGAGGCGCTCTCGCATCCACCTACTTGCTCGCAGGACGGCCTTGGACGGTTCGGTTTTCGGTGGCTTTGCTACTCATTTCGCTCGGCCCAGCAGTGGTGACAAGTCTACTGCTAGCGGTTCACACAACGTGGCGGATGCGATCCATGAGCACGCTCCCGATTAAGGCCATTCTTTTCTTTGTCGGGGAGAATAGCATCAGCGCATTCTACGGTCTTTTGTCCCTTGTGGGGTTCATGATTTTGCCGGTCCTCCTGGTCACCCTACGCTTTGCATTCATCTTCGCTCACCGGCCGCCAGTTGCAACGCAGTAGCTTTGGCCGAAAACCTGCCGCGCTTGGCGAAGAGGCAAGGCGTTCCATGGCGTATCGCTCTCTCCGAGAGGTTCTGGCAGGCTCGACACCCGCCTCGATACGCCGCCTTCAAACCACCATCGTCACCCAGATTCCTTCATAGCTCGGGGCACAGGGGCGCTCGCCAGTATTAGATCACTTTTCGGCAAGCCATTTTTGGATGTCGCCCTTCAGTTGGGCATCGGCTTCGTGGAAGAAATACTCCGACACGATCGTCGGGGACTCGATCTTGCGGTTGAGTCCATTGTTGAGCGCCATGTGAATTCCGTCGCGGCCAGACATCTGGTGGCACTGGGCGCATGACACCGTATTGAAGCGAAGGGCGTGCACGTCCTGGCGCTTCGGGTCGCGGAACGTGTCGACCGTGAGCGCGTCCAGGACTCGCCGAAGCTGCTCTTTGCGATCGCCGGTCGCCCGAGCGATCTCCGCGCGCAGAAGATCGGTGTCGTGGACTGACGAATAGAGCCCGTAATCGATGCCGTTGCGGATCGTCCGAAGGGGCAGCAACTCGCCGGTGGTGCTGTCCCGTTCGAGGTTGCCGAAGATCCAGATGCCGGTCAGCGAAGAGCTGAACGAGACCGAATGCACCGGGCGAGCCGTCGTGAAATCGCGGATGAAATCGCGCAGGACTTCTTCGCCGGCGCCGGTTTCGCGGGCTCGCGTGAGCTCGTCGAGGCGCCTCAGGAAATGGCGCTGCTGTTCGGCCCGCGTGGCCTCGTCGGCCATGCGGTCGACAACGTCCCACTTCAAATGGAAGAAAAGCTGCTCGAAAGCCTGGCTCGGGTTGCGCTGGTTCGTCAGCTGATAGACGAAACGGATTTGCGGAACGATGCGCTCGCCGGACCAGCTCCGGTCCAGCTGGGGCTCCTCGGGTTTCAGCGTCATGCCGACGAGTCTGAAATGGTCGGTATTCGAGACATCGGCGACAACGTCTCGGATGGACTCGAGAGCAAGGCCGGACGTGTAAACGTTTTTCGACGTAACGTCGGACAAGCGCAGAATATCGTTCCCGGGTTCAGTCCCCACATCGAACCCGGGAAACGGCCGGCCGTTCAGGAATTGCAACATCTTTCCGAACCCATCCGCGTCCAGCATCGCGCCGAGCGGAAAATCCCTCTGCAGCGCGGGGGTGGCTTCCACAACCGCCTGGCGCGGTAGCTGGAACGTCGACAGGTCCGTCCGCGGCCGCGGGGTGTTCACGCCGAAATCGAACGCGTGGCCGTCAGGATAATACCACAGCGAGTTGCGTTCGAGGTTGTTCAAGTCGAATCGAGGGCGTTTGTCATAGCCCCGCTCCTCGGTAATCGAGAAGTTGACGGACACCTTGGCCTCGAAACGGCCGAGCTTGTCCGCCGGGAAATCGGCCAGCGACATCGCATCCCTGTGCGACCACATGAATTCCATCGGATCGAAATCGGGATCGGGATCGTGGGCGATGTGACGGCCGCATTGCGCGCCGGGCTGAAGGCGCGTGTAGTGATCGAGCCTGATGACCAGTCGCGTGTAGCCTTCGGCGCGTTCTTTCTGGAAAATCGTCGCGGGATATTCGTCAAGTTTGCGCAGAAGATATGTGCCGTCTGCGCGACACCCTTCCGGCGTCGTCATGGACGAGCGGTGGTCGATGTGCCGTGAGTCGAAGAAGAAGGCCGGGATCAGCTGCATGTAGCTGCCCTGGTTGCCCTTCTGATACATCGGATAAAGCGGCTCCGTGGCGCCAAGGCCCGAGTCGATGAACTCGTAATTGTAGCCAGGCTTCGGGGCGCGCAGCAGGGATTCGAAATAGGTGGCCACGTCGTAGACAGATCCCGGCCGCACCGATGTGGTGTTGCTCTCGAGGATTTTCACGCGAGCGAGGGTGTACACGGTTTCGGCGACGAGGCGGCTGTTGACCGGTTTTCCGCCGTCGCCCAAGGCCAGGAGCGGAGACGCGAGAACGAAGCCAAGCGGCAGTATTGCGAGGCGAGGGGTCAGTTTCATCAGATTTCCCTTCATCGATTCGCCGACCTGCGTGCCATGAATCGTTCGGTCCGGGACGGATCTGCGTGCTGCCACTTTCTTAATAAACACCAGAGCTGCCCCGCTGTCTCGAACTCCCTGACAGCAAAGTCCGCCGGAAGCAGGGGTCAAAGGCAACGTCCATAGGGGAGGATCGTCCCGGCTCCGCGGGAGACGAAGGGCTTGGCCCTGGCCGTCCAGATTTGCCTCACCTAACAGGCCTCGTCACGGATGCTTTTAAGAATGGAGAATAGCGCTGCCCTTCCCGACTACATGGACCGCTATGCGAATGAAGCGGGGAAGCTCCGACCATTGTCGCCCAGGCCGCGCGTGATCATGGACAGTGTGAGAAACGAGGACGCCGCCCGGCTCAGCTAAAGCCTCCAGGCGAGCCGCGATGTTCACCCCATCACCAAGGATGTCTCCGTCCTGCTTGACCACATCGCCGACGTTTATTCCGATCCTAAACTCGATGCGGCCCTCTTTGCCGACATCAGCGCCGCTCTTAGCCATGCCGAATTGGATCTCCAGCGCGCATCGGACCGCGTCTACAGCGCTCGCGAACTCGGCTAGAAGCCCGTCCCCAGTGTTTTTGAAAATCCTCCCATGGTGCTTTTGTATGGAGGGGTCGAGGAC
>JACCSN010000325.1 GCA_013812985.1 Hyphomicrobiales bacterium
ATCCCTTCGTTAACGCGTCGTGTCTCGCCACACGACGCGACCAGATCGGATCTTCGCGTCGCCGGAGGCGCATCATGAAGCTGAACCATCTCAATCTGACCGTGATCGATGTTCGCGCCGCTGCCGCGTTCCTCGAGAAGTACTTCGGCTTGCGGCCGATCGGGGGCAGTGCTGGTATGGCATTTCTCTCAGACGAGGATGGCTTCGTCCTGACTTTGATGAAGGCGGGCAGGTCGGTCTCCGTGACGTACCCCAGCACCTTCCACATCGGCTTCTTCATCGAGAGCGAGGAGACAGTCGACACGATCCATGCCCGGCTGAAGGAGGATGGCTTTGATGTGGCCGCGCCTGAGCGGCATCACGCATATGGGTTCTATGTTGAGGCACCCGGCGGCTTTACCGTCGAGCTCGGCGCCTGAGACCGGTTCTTGGCAGGGGTAAGAGCTCTGGTGCGCCGTCGAGTGATCCGTCCCGGTCGGGGCGATCGCCTCCAATCGAGGTCGCCGCCCGCCCGAAGCCGGCAACGTTGCAGAACGCGGAATCAGGGCCAGCAACGGGAAGAGAGCCGGTCGCCGGTGACGGCTACCGGCAGCACTCATCGTCTATGGCGCTCCTTCGAGTCTCAGATCGCGATCATCGAATCGTATTGCGAACGAGTCGCCTACTCCCCGTCCGTCGCTGCCGGCTCAGTTTCCGCTTCCATAAGCGCGAGATAGGCACCGGCCGGATCTTGGATCACGCCGAAGGCGCCGCACGAATCGTCGCCTGCAGGCGACCGAACTACCGTCCCGCCCCGCTCAACACAGCTCTTCAGACTCGCGTCGAGGTCGTCAACGACGACGTAGGCCAGCCAATACGGGGGGAGGTCGGCATTTTCGCCCCGAGCATGGCAGATACCGGCTGCAGGCGTTGCCCCTGCGGCCGGCACCATGCAGAAGTCGTCGTAGCCGTGCATATCGACCGGCTCAATCTTCCAGCCAACGACGGCCGCATAAAAATCGCGAATTGCGACCGCATCCGGCACGCTGAGATCCATCCAGCCGATCGTTCCCGTTTTGCTCGACTTCTCCGTCATCATCTCTCCTTTCAGCTTCGCCCTCGCACTCAGCGATCAAGCAATCTCCGCCTCCTGATAGCGGGCAAATTCCGCCTCCGTCAATACGCCCAGCTCCACCATCAATGCCGCATCCCACCGCGTGAAGTTGAAGCAGGACTTCCCTTGCATCCATTTTCGCAGCGGGTCAGTGATGCCGTCGAGGAGATCCGGAAAAGAGATAGACCGGCATCAGGTGATTACTGACGTACCGCTTTCCCAGCCGCACCGATCCGAAGAAGAGCCCCTTCGGGTAGGGTGTCGAGGCAGGCGCGTCGAGCGCGTACCCGGACGCAATGTCGCCCGTCACCACCAACCCCGCCGCATAGGGCACAAAAAGCTTCTTCAGATCCGCGACGACCAGGGGAAACGAATCCGAATGTGCCATAGCTACCTTCACCAGCCGACTCTGACCGTTCATCACCTGGCATCGTTCCATCCCTGATCGAACCAGGCATTCCTCCGGACGAGCCCGGTTTGTTCGCTTCACGAACGCCGCCGGTCGAAAGCGAACCGCCGACCAGGTTGCATCGATCGCGACGTTGCCGATCGCGTCGTAGCCCGTCTCAGCGACAACGTTCCACCCCTCGTCGCGGCCACCGCCTTTCTCCGGCAACCGTGTGCCACCGCGACGGTCGTCTCCGCGCCGGTCTACCCCTGTCCGACGGAGGCACGTCCCAAAACCTTGTCTGTCCAACATTGTCTGACGCTGCCATCGTATGATCCCGTCGATGCCTTCTCACCCGCGCATCGACCGCCTCGCTATGCATGCGGTGCTGCCGGAGGAGGCTGAAGAAATGGTTGCCGGTGACCCCATGGTGCGGCAGACCTCCAAAGATCGTCTGCAGGTCATCGGCCCGAATCTCACCGGCAGGATCCTGTCCGTGGTGACAGGGCGGGTGCCGAATGAGCTTGGCGCTTATGACGTCTTTAGCGCCCGACCCGCCAGCCGCAAGGAGCGCGACATGTGTAGGAAGTTGAAAGGTGGCTCGACACCATGAGCCAACGC
>JACCSN010000233.1 GCA_013812985.1 Hyphomicrobiales bacterium
TGGACGTGGTCAGCCGAGCGCCCCTCAGCAGACCTGGGTCGACCGGGGGGAAGCCAACCCCGCATTCTCCGGGACGTGAACAATCTGCCGGCGCAATTGGCCTATTGCTTATGTTGCAATGCAGCGATCCGGCGGGCCATTTTGCCGACATGCTCGCGGGGATGGCCGAAGGGACGAAGCGGGCTCGACCGGGACCCAGTCGTAAAGAGCCGGTTATCCGGCGATAGCCTGCTATCCTGGTCGCGGGTCTTTCGCCGGGTGCATTTGGTAGCCGAACCTTGCTGGCCGGCGTCGCGCCTGTCAACCTGCGCCAATTCATCCAATCCGCACAGCTTGCGCTCTGGAGGGCGTCTATGACGAATGTCCGGGTCGAGCGGCGGCTTGCGGCGATCCTCGCCGCCGACATCGTGGGCTATTCGCGCCTGATGGAGGCGGACGAGTCCGGCACGCTGGCGGCCGTCAGAAGGATGCATGCTGACGTTCTGGCAGCGCCGCTGGAGGAGCACAAGGGACGCATTGTCAAGCTGATGGGCGACGGCGCCATCGTGGAATTTGCTTCCGTCGTGGACGCGGTCGCCTGCGCGGTCGCCCTGCAGAAGGCCGTGGCGGCCGATCAGGCGCAAGTTCCGCCCGAGCGGCGCATTGTGTTTCGCATCGGCGTCAACCTCGGCGACGTCGTCGTTGAAGGCGGCGATCTGTTCGGCGATGGGGTGAACGTCGCCGCCCGGCTTGAGGCGCTGGCCGAGCCCGGAGGCGTCTGGATCACCGATACGGTCCAGCGTCAGCTTGTCGGGAAGTCGGCCGTCGCCTTTGAAGACATGGGTGAGCGGTCGCTGAAGAACATCGCGCATCCGGTGCGGGCGTGGCGTTGGGCCGAGGCGCCGGCACGCTTGGAGACAGCCGCTTTCCCGCCGCTGCCCGACAGGCCTTCCATCGCCGTCCTGCCCTTCGACAATCTGAGCGGACAGCCGGAGGAGACCTACTTCAGCGACGGCATCACAGAGGAGATCATCACCGGCCTGGCGCGCTTCCGCTCGCTCTTCGTCATAGCCCGCAATTCCTCATTTGCATTCCGCGGCAAGCCAGTCGACGTGGCGGAGATCGGGCGGCGGCTTGGCGTCTCCTATCTGCTCGAGGGCAGCATCCGGCGGGCCGGCGAGCGCGTGCGGGTTACGGCTCAGTTGATCGAGGCGAGCAGCGGGGCGCACCTCTGGGCCGAGCGCTACGACCGACGCTTGGACGACATCTTCGCCGTCCAGGACGACGTGGCGCAGATGATCGTCGCGGCTCTGTTCGGCCGCATTCAGGAGGCCGGCCTGCAGCGATCCGCGCGCACGCCGACCGCCAATCTCACCGCGTATGACTGCCTGCTTCGCGGCGTCGGCCACTTCAGAGGATACGATAAAGACAGCAATCGGCTGGCCTCCGAGATGCTTGAAAGGGCGATCAGGCTCGACCCCCTCTACGCCCTTCCCTATGCCTATCTGGCGCTTGTGCGGGTCACGATGCACGGTTCGGCTTCTGCCCCGGCGGAGGAACTGGACGCGGCATTGGCGGACGCCATGCACGGGCTCGACCTCGATCCGCAGGAGAGCCGCTGCCATCGGATCGTATCGACAATCTTCCTCTATCGCCGAGAGTGGGACCTGGCGGAGCAGCATGCCGGCCGCTCGCTCGAGCTCAATCCAAACGACGCCGACGGCGCGATGCAGATGGGCCGCGTGCTGGCTTTGCGCGGCAGGCCGGAGGAGGGGCTTGCTTGGCTGGATAAAGCCGTGCGTCTCAACCCGTTGTTCCCGCCTTGGTACAATGCTCATTACGGCATCGCTTTCTACACTCTTCGGCGCTACGCCGAAGCGGCGCAGGCGTTCAAGCGTGTGCCCGAGCCCGGACCATGGTCCCTGGCGCGGCGCGCCGCGTGCTATGCTCAGCTGGGGCAAGCGGAAGAAGCGTCAGCGGTTGTGGCAAGAGCGTTGCATTTGAAGCAGGATTTTTCGACAGCTGAGTATCTGCGGCGCGACATCCTGCTTGAGCGCGCCGAAGATCGCGAGCTCCTCCGCGAAGGGCTGATCAAGGCAGGGTTGCCGGAATGATCGCGTCCGCTTAGGCCGGATGCGCCCTCACGCCAATGCCGGGCGATGCGGATCGGGCGGCCGTCGATCCCGCCGGAGAAGCTC
>JACCSN010000234.1 GCA_013812985.1 Hyphomicrobiales bacterium
GTCTCCGCATTCGCCGCCACGGAGACCAAATTGCGGTCATACCGTTAAGCTAAGTGCCTGCACGGTCGCACTATTCTAGAGGCGCGGCAAAAACGCCTGCTTCTGGAGACTGGGTGGTGGTGGAAGCAGTCTGCTGCGAACCTGTCTCCGGGGCTGATTTCGCTGTTTACAGGGAATCTACAGGGAATTTTCGCTCGAAAAGCGGCTCCCGTTCGTTCAGTTCGGCTGAGAAGCGCAGCAACATCAGCGGCTTACAGACGATTTCCCTGTTGAGGAAAGGAAAACAGGGAATTTAAGCGAGGGAGAGCAGGGAACATCAGGCGCCGAAAAAGCGGGAAACAGGGAACCGCAGAACCGCCGTGCGATCAGCGTAGTCGGCTCGCAGCGTGCCGGTCATGCGGGGGAGCGCTTTATGAGCCTTTACTCTTAGGGTGAATTGTGGTCGTAAGTGCGGTCCGCGGCGATGCCTGCGAAAACGCCCCTAGCCCATTGCGAGGCGACTGCGCGGCCGGTGGTAAAGAAGATCTCGCCACCAATGTCCTTCAAGTTCGATAAAGGTCTGTGCTGAGGTACCTCAGGCGCATCGCGCGCGTTGCTTCCTGACGCTATCGTCAAGCCATGAAGAATCGCAGCCAACCAAAATCCCCTGACGAAAAGACCGTCCGCGCCCTGCTCGACAAACATGGCTGCCCGACGCCGTTTCACGAGGTTCGCACGCGCTTCCTCGGCAATATCGCGACACCCGATTTCACCGCTTCGCCACTGCGGATCGTCGAGGACCTCTGGGGCGGAGAATTGCCCGTCTTCGACAATATGGATGAAGCAACGAGCTGATCGGCGCACTCGTGCAGGGTCTGTGGAATGATCTGACCAGGCACCAGAAGCGCAGCCTGCCGTTCCGGTTGACGCGCCTGAATCTCGATCCCACGCCGAAAAACCTCGCGCATTTTGCGCAAGTGCGCCGCCAAGAACTGGAGGGCTTCATCGAGGGCTTGTTCAATGGGCAGGACCGCATCGACCTTCCCGAACGGGCTCACCAGGCACTCGGTCACCTTGGCGAGCTGCGTGCGATGATGGCCGGCATCGAGGATCTCGTTGCCCAGGACATCCAGGCGGAGAGCCGAACCCAGCTCGAGACTACGTTCAAGCATGTCCGCGAGCTGACCCGGATCATGGAGACAGAAATCCATGAAGCCGTCCTGTCCTGCACCCGCGCGCGGCGGCAGATGCTCGAGAGGTTCCCCACTGAAAAGCCGGCACTGCACTGATCCGTCATGCTTTCCGAAGATCGGCTCCGCGAGAAACTTCGCAAGATCGAGGCGCTCTACGCCGGTGTGGCCACGGCAGGTGAAAAGGCTGCAGCCGGCGCGGCCGCCGAACGCATCCGTCAGCAGTTCCAGAGCGCCAGCAAGAAGGAGCAGGCCGAGGAATACAAGTTCTCGATCCCTGACCCATGGTCGCGCCAGCTCTTCATAGCGCTTTGCCGTCGCTATGGCGTGCGTCCCTTCCGCTATCCGCGCATGCACCGCCAGACGGTCATGGTGCGCGCGCCAGCCAGTTTCGTGCGGACCGTTCTCTGGCCGGAATTCGAGGAACTGAGTGACGCATTGACGACCCATCTCCACGAGATCACCGAGAAGATCATCCGCGAAGAGGTGCATGAAGCCACGCAGGATGCCGAGGAGATCGACGAGCCCCGACGGCTGCGATGAACCAGCCGTCCGCCTCGACGTCTGAAGTGCTGGTCGGGCATGTGGAACGGGTCACGTTCCACAGCCAGGAGAGCGGTTTTTGCGTGCTGCGCGTCAAGGCACGCGGGCACCGTGATCTCGTGACGACGGTTGGCCATGCTGCGATGATATCAGCAGGAGAATGGATCACTGCGTCCGGTGAATGGATTAACGACCGCAATCACGGCCTGCAATTCAAGGCTCGGTTCCTGAAGACATCCGAGCCTTCCTCAATCGAAGGGATCGAGAAGTATCTGGGCTCCGGCATGATCCGCGGTATTGGCCCGGTTTATGCCAAGCGGCTCGTCAAGCAGTTCGGCAAGGACGTGTTCGACATCATCGAGGCCAATCCGGAGCGCCTCCGGGAGGTGCCGGGGATTGGCCCCATGCGCGCTGCCAAGATCACCGCTGCCTGGGCGGATCAGAAAGTGATCCGCGAGATTATGGTGTTCCTTCACAGCCATGGCGTCGGCACCGCCCGCGCGGTCCGGATCTTCAAGACCTATGGCGTCGATGCCGTGCAGGTCATGAGCGAGAACCCCTATCGTCTGGCCCGCGATATCCGGGGTATCGGCTTCCGGACAGCCGACACCATCGCCGAGAAGCTGGGCATCGAGAAGACCGCCATGATCCGCATTCGCGCCGGCATTTCCTTTGCCCTGACTGAGGCTATGGGCGAAGGGCATTGCGGGCTGCCGGTGACAGAGCTGAAGCAGCTCGCGGCCACGCTACTCGAAGTCGATGGCTCACTGATCGAGACGGCACTTGCCCTCGAACTGGACGAACGCACCGTGGTTGCTGACACGGTGAACGGCGTGGACTGCATCTTCCTCGGCGGGCTCTACCACGCCGAGAAGACAATCGCGGACCGGCTGAAGGCACTTATGGCAGGAAGCCTGCCATGGGAGGCAATCGACCCTGACAAGGCATTGCCATGGATCGAGGGGCGCACGGGGCTCACGCTCGCCCCCAGCCAGAGGGATGCCATTGCACTGGCGCTGCGCTCGAAGGTGACGGTGATCACCGGCGGCCCCGGCGTCGGCAAGACGACCATCGTCAACGCCATCCTGCGCATACTGGCGGCCAAAGCGGTCAAGCTTCTCCTGTGCGCGCCAACCGGACGGGCCGCCAAGCGCATGGCCGAGGCGACGGGCATGGAGGCCAGAACCATCCACCGCCTGCTGGAATTTGATCCCAAGGCCTTCGGGTTCAAGCGTGGGGAGGAGAGCCCGCTCGAGTGCAACCTGCTCGTTGTCGATGAGACCTCGATGGTCGACGTCATGTTGATGCAGTCCCTCCTTAAGGCCGTTCCCGACACCGCCGCGCTGCTCATTGTCGGCGACATCGACCAGCTGCCATCGGTGGGGCCGGGCCAGATCCTGGCAGACATCATTCATTCCGGTAGCGTGCCGGTCGTGCGGTTGACGGAAGTGTTCCGGCAGGCGGCGAAAAGCCGGATCATCACGACCGCGCACCAGATCAACCGGGGCAAGATCCCGGACCTCGGTAAGGTCGAGGGCGAGACGGATTTCTACTTCATGTCGGCAGCCGACCCCGAGCAGGCCGTGCCGCGCATCGTCAATCTCGTCAGCAAGCATATTCCGCGCAAGTTCGGGCTCGATCCGGTCCGGGACGTCCAGGTCCTGTGCCCCATGAACCGCGGCGGCGTCGGCGCACGGTCCCTCAACGTCGAGTTGCAGGCCGCGCTGAATCCGAACCCATCATCCAAGGTCGAGCGATTTGGCTGGACCTTCGCCCCGGGCGACAAGGTCATGCAGATCGAGAACGATTACGACAAGGACGTGTTCAATGGTGACATCGGCTACATCGATACGGTGGATACCGACGAGGG
>JACCSN010000236.1 GCA_013812985.1 Hyphomicrobiales bacterium
TGTGGGGCAAGCGCGAGCACCTCGACGCCATGCCGCCCTTCATGGGCGGCGGCGAGATGATCCGCGACGTGACTGAGGACTGGGTCACCTACGGCGATCCGCCGATGAAGTTCGAGGCCGGCACGCCGCCTATCGTCCAGGCGATCGGGCTGGGCGCGGCGCTCCGCTACATGGAAGGCGTCGGCCGCGAAGCCATCCAGGCGCACGAGGCCGACCTGGCGCTCTATGCGCAGGAGCAGCTCTCGGCTCTGAACTGCATCCGCATCTTCGGCCATGCGACGGGCAAGGGCGCCATTGTCGCCTTCGAGATGCAAGGCGCGCATGCGCACGATGTCTCGACAATCATCGACCGCGAAGGCGTCGCCGTCAGGGCCGGAACCCATTGCGCCCAGCCGCTGCTCGCCCGCTACGGCGTGACCTCCACCTGCCGCGCTTCGTTCGGGCTTTATAATACGCGCGCCGAGGTGGATGTGCTTGCGAAGGCGCTGGTAAAGGCGCACTCGTTTTTCACATGATAGCACGAAACCATTGACTTGCATCGCGAGTTACGCGATACGTATTATATATCGTCGTGTTCCCGTCCCTGTCGTTTCGCGCGGATTGTCCGTGCTTGATGAACACCGGCATGAGACGGAGCAGACATGATCAGAAGCTTCAAGGACAAGCGGGCCGAGCGGCTTGCGAGAGACGAATTCGTCAAGGCTTTCGAGCCATTTGCTGCAAAGGCCAAGCAGCAGTTGGCGGGAGTGGCGTCGGCGACGTCTCTCCGGGATTTGGCGGCGATCAGAGGAAATCGGCTGGAAGCGCTTAAGGGTGATCGTGCTGGGCAGCACAGTATCCGTATCAACGATCAATGGCGTACTTGCTTCGTCTGGGATAACCGGGCCAGGTGCGCAGAGCAGGTGGAAATTGTCGACTACCACTGACGTGTATGAGAGCACCTTCCTGTGCGTCGTTCACCCCGGCGGCATTCTCGGCGATGAGCTGGACGAGCTTGGCATCAGCGCGCGCGAGCTGGCGCGCCAGATCAACGTGCCGGCGAACCGGATCACGCAGATCATCCGGGCCCAGCGTGGCATCAGCGGGGATACGGCGTTACGCCTCGGTCACTGGTTTGGCATGAGCGCGGAATTCTGGATGAACCTGCAGAAAACCTATGAGCTGAATCTCGCCCGCTCGCAGGTGGGCGAGGAGGTTGAGAACCTCCCCCGGCGGGAGCTGGCAGAGGAGGCCGCTGAATAATGAGCGCGAACATGCTGTCAGAGCCGAAAGAGTACGCAATCGACACCGGGCCAAACGCGCCGGCTATCGAGGCCTCGACAATTCCGCCCGACGAACTCGACCGTCTCTCCAGCGACATCGTCACCGCGCTGAAGACCGTCTTCGACCCGGAGATCCCGGCCGACATCTATGAGCTCGGCCTGATCTATAAGGTAGACATCGACGATAGCCGGCATGTCAGCGTCGACATGACGCTCACCGCACCGGGATGCCCGGTGGCCGGCGACATGCCGGTCTGGGTGGAGGACGCGATCGCGGCGGTGCCGGGCGTCTCCGGCGCCAAGGCGACGGTCGTCTTCGACCCGCCCTGGTCGACCGAGCGGATGTCTGACGAGGCTAAGGTCGCGATCGGCTGGTGGTAGGGACGATCCGCCGCTGTTCGGCGCGGCTAATTAGCCCGCGAACTCACCCCGGGCTCGAAACGGGCCCGAGGTTCGTGGCAATTTTCCCGCGCTCAGAACGGTGTGCTAAAGTCTGGCGCACTGGTCCTCTTTGTTGCCCTGGACGACATTGCCGCCGCCGGTCGGGCGCGGACGATTCTCCTTGCACTGCAGATTTCCGTCGATCACGTTGCGGCTGATTTGCACCCCTCCAGTGTTTTGGAACGCCTGCACGTCCGAGCCTACCCGATTGCGCAAAACGCGAATCGCTTGGTCATTGGACTCAGTTTGGATGCTGCCGTCGATCCGGCTGTCCGCGACGGTTGCCGCCAAGCCCTGAACCACCTGAACGGAACCGCCAACTCGCGACCCGTCGTCGACGACGACGTTGCGGGCATTCTCACCCTGCACGTTGCCGATCACCACCACGCCGCTGGCGAAAAGGCGAGCGTTGCTCTGAACGGTGATCGTCCCTTTGACGCGGGTGCGATTGAGAACGCACGTGGCGTTCTGCGGAACTCGCACGTTGTCGAGAGTGGTCGCTCCGATCGTGCCCCGGCAGACGCGCTCCTCGGCAAGCGCCGGGACAGAGAGCAGGGAAGCCCCAAGCGCGAGACCGGCGATACCGAATTTGACTGCGAAGTTGTTCATTTAACCCTCCAATGTTGGAAATGAGACGTGCGGAAACCGCGCTGATCTCGTCCACGACGCATAAACGGGCGAGCAGGTAAGAGGGTGATGAGACGAGGGTTAGAATATGGTGAGTGACGAAATCCAGCAGAAATAAAATCGTTCTCTGAACGCAGGATGAATTAGCCTGGCCTACCCTTCCAAGTTCATTTTAATTGAGTTTTCCGGCTCGCCCGCTTTGTCACAGAACCTCTGGCTTGAATATGGGATGAGAGGACATTGATGCAGTCGTTGTCGATTCGGGCGCGCATCCTGTTTTTCCAGGCTATCGTCGCCGGGGCTGTGCTGCTGATGGCCGCCGCCGGCTTCGTCGCCATCCGCGGCGTCCAATATTATTTCACGCGCGGCGCCCTGACGCACGAGCAGCTGGAGGCGATCACGCGTCTCGCGGTACATGCCAACCGCTATTCCGAACAGATCGCGGAATTGCTCCTCGTCGGCGAGCCCGAACGCCCGGATCTTGAGAGCGCACAGCGCGAGCTTGAAGCAGGCTTCGACAGCCTGGAGGACGTTACGGGTCGGGAAGCGGCGTTCCTCAGGAGCTTTGGCGAAGCTGACCGTGAAGGCGTCGAATCGGAGCGCCTGGAGAGGATGCGGCGGCTCTATGCGGAGATGAACAAGCAGGTGGGCGAATTGTTCGCCATGCGCGAAGCCGGGCGGCAGGCTGACGCCGTTCGCGTGTTC
>JACCSN010000258.1 GCA_013812985.1 Hyphomicrobiales bacterium
TGCAAACCGAAGACGGGGGATCGATGCTGAACGCCGTGCTGAACCGCGTCGATTCCGGCCTCGACGGGAGCCTGGAGCGCCTCTTCGCGCTGCTGCGCATCAAGTCCATCTCGGCGGACACGCATTACCGGCAGGATTGCCGGGAGGCGGCGGAATGGTGCGCGCGCGCTCTGAACGAGATCGGCATCGAGGCGGAGGTGCGCGACACGATCGGGCATCCGATGGTGGTCGGCCATTATCGCGGGGCAGGGGCGGGCGCGCCGCATGTGCTCTTCTACGGCCATTACGACGTGCAGCCGGTGGACCCGGTCGGCCTGTGGGATCGCGACCCGTTCGACCCGGCCGTGGTCACCGTAAACGGCGAAGCGCGGATCACCGCGCGCGGGGCGGAGGACGACAAAGGCCAGCTGATGACGTTCGTGGAGGCGGCGCGGGCCTGGATGAGCGAGGCGGGGCGGCTGCCGGTGAACCTCACCGTGCTCTTCGAGGGCGAGGAGGAATCGGCGAGCCCGAGCATGATCCCGTTCCTGACCGCGAATGCCGAGGAGCTCCGGGCCGATATCGCGCTGGTCTGCGACACCAGCATGTGGGACCGTGACACGCCGGCAGTCTCCACCATGCTGCGCGGCCTGCTTTATGAGGAGGTCTTCATCCAGGCGGCGAGCCACGATTTGCATTCGGGCTCCTACGGCAGCGCGGCCCGCAACCCGATCCACGTGCTGACAAAAATTCTCGCCGACATGCGGGACGAGAACGGGCGCATAGCTATCCCGGACTTTTATGATGGCGTGCCGGATATTTCGCCGGAGCTGAAGGCGCAGTGGGACAAGCTCGGATTCGACGAGCAAAACTTCTTCGGCGAAATCGGGCTTTCCATCCCGGCGGGCGAGGTCGGCTATTCGACCCTTGAGCAGATCTGGGCGCGGCCGACGGCGGAGGTGAACGGCATTGTCGGCGGCTATATCGGGGAGGGCGGCAAGACCGTGATCCCGGCCAAAGCCTCGGCCAAGATCTCGTTCCGGCTGGTCGGGGATCAGGATCCGGAGGCGATCCGGAGGAATTTCCGGGCCTTCGTCGAGGCGCGCGTGCCGGCGGATTGCCGGGCGACGTTCCTCAGCCACGGCGGCGACCGCGCGATCACGCAGCCGAGCGACAGCCCGTGGGTGAAACGAGCGCAGCGCGCGCTGTCGGAGGAATGGGGCCGCGAGGCGGTGCTGATCGCCATGGGCGGCTCGATCCCGATCGTGACGCAGTTCAAGCGGCTCCTCGGCATGGATACGGTCCTGGTCGGCTTCGGCCTGGAGGACGACCGCATCCATTCGCCGAACGAGAAATACAATCTCCGGAGTTTTCACGGCGGGATTCGCTCCTGGGCGCGAATTCTGAAAACCCTGGCGGAGTGAGACAATGCATATCGCTCAACTGAACGTCACCACCGCTAATTACGACCTTGACGATCCGCGAATGGCGGATTTCGTGGGCAATCTCGACCGGATCAACGCTCTTGCGGAGGCGTCGCCCGGCTTTGTCTGGCGGCTCAAGTCGGAAGGCGGGAACGCGACGGGCATCCGGGCAAGCGACGACCCGCGTTTCATCGTCAATATGACCGTCTGGGAGAGCATGAACGCGCTCTTCGATTACGTGTACCGGTCGGACCACCGCGGCGTGATGGTCCGGCGTCGCGAGTGGTTCGCGAAGCCGGAGGGACCGTATCAGGTGCTTTGGTGGACACCGCGGGACAGCATGCCGACCGTCATCGACGGAATGGCAAGGCTGCGGCATTTTTCTGACCATGGGCCGACTCCTTACGCCTTCACCTTCAAGACGGCGTTTCCGGAGACCAACGCCGGTCCGGTCGATCTGAACCCGGAGCCGTTCTGCGTTGGCTGGGCCTGACGGTTTCGTGCGCTCCGTCTGCGTTTTCTGCGGCTCCAATTTCGGGTCGCGGCCGGCTTATTCGGAAGCGGCGGCCGCTACGGCGCGCGCCATTGCGGGGCGTGGGCTGCGGCTTGTCTATGGGGGCTCGAAGGTCGGCCTGATGGGTGTCCTGGCCGATGCGGCGCTTGCGGCGGGTGGCGAGGTGGTCGGCATCATTCCCGGCGCGCTGGCGGCGCGTGAGATCGCCCATGCGGGATTGACGGAGCTCCATACGGTGAAATCGATGCATGAGCGCAAGGCGCTGATGGCGGATTTGTCGGATGTTTTCGTGGCATTGCCCGGCGGTGCGGGCACGCTGGAGGAAACGTTCGAGATCTGGACCTGGGGACAGCTGGGGCACCACCGGAAGCCCGTCGGGCTCTTGAACGTGGAAGGCTTTTTCGATCCGCTGCTCGCCTTCCTGGATCACCAGGCGAGCGAGGGCTTCATGCGCCAGGAGCACCGCGACATGCTGATCGTGGCTGATGCGCCGGCGACGCTGCTCGACCGTTTCGATGCTTACGAGGCGCCGGTCGTGGAGAAATGGATCCGGCGCGGCGAGCGCTAGGCTGGCATTGGAGACCGAGTCCGATGACAATGTTGAGGTGGCTTGCCGCCAAGCCTGCCGTCATGGACGCGGCGGGAACACGCCCTGCAATGCGATGCATTGCGGGATCATTTTGCGGTCGGCCGTGAGAAGCGGCTTCACCAGTGGCAGCGCGAATGTGGAGATTCCGTCGCCCCCGTAGCTGGTTCCGAGAAGCGAAAACAGCGCGGTGTTCTGGGACAAAGACAGCAGCTGCCCATTCATCGGCGCCCAGCCGCTAGGACAGAACTCGAATCCGAACGTGCCGACCTGGCCGACGAAAGGGTCCACTGCCGCTGCGAGCGACAAGGATGGCCAGCCGAGGACCAAGGCCAAGAGAAAATGTCTGATCCGTCTCATCCTCGCCATCGCGACTCCAGGTTCAGTTCGCGCTTGGATAGATGCCCTGCAGCGCGATGCATTGCTGCATCGGCTTGCGGTCGGCGGTAAAGACAGGCTTCCCCATCGGAAGCGCGAACGTGACCCGCTCGTCACCGCCATAGCTGAAGCCGAGCAGCGAGAAGAGGGCTTGGTTCTGGTTGATCGGCAGAAGCTGCTCGTTGAGCGGCGCGAAGCCCCGCGGACAATAGTCGAACGCAAAGGTGTAGACCTCCGCATAGAACGGCTCGGTCTGAGCCGCGGCCATGCTGGCCTGAAGGATCGCGGCCAGGGCGAACGAAAGCCTTCTCACGACCGCAATCCTCTCGCCTGGCCCTCTGAAAAGCGCGCGCTCACGACGGGCTTGGAAAGACGCCGTACGTAGCGATGCATTGCATCAACGCCTTGCGGTCGGCGGTCATGACGGCATGTCCCAGCGGCAGCGCAAATGTCTCTTGTCCGTCGCCCCCGTAGGTCGTCCCGATCAGCTGGAAGAGCGTTTCATGTTCGCCGATCGGGAGGAGCTGCCCGTTGAAGGGCAGCCAACCGGCTGGGCAAAAGTCGAATGCGACGGTGATGACGTCACCGACATAAGGCTGCGCAACGACCGAGGAGGCCCCCAATGACGCCAGGAGGGCGGTGGCGAGGGATAGTCGCTGCCGACAGCTTGACCGGCCCGCCTTCCGACGCATCGTCGCTTGTCCGCTGGGCACGGCCGCTGCGTTGATCATAGCCGGTAGAGGGCGAGGACGCGAACCGCGCAACCACGGAGGTCCATGACGAACTTGACGACGAGCGCGCCGCTGCTGCTGTTATACGATTGCGAATAGCCGCTGAACTTCACCTGGCGAATGTCGGGCGGATAATCAGTGTTGTAGTCGAATCTGACCTGCCCGGCGGTCGCCGCGCTGAATACCAAAGTGCCAGCTCCCGATAGTACATAGGCATTCCGCCGCTCGGCGAACGAGGCGTAGATGGCTTCCGGAAACGCCACCCGCGCTGGTCCACCACCGTTTCGTTTGAACGATGACGGACCGTCTCCAACCGTGCACAAGGCGTTCCCGCCAGTGTTCTTGGAGAACGACATGGTGCCGGTAAGGAGCGAATCCGGCGGTGCTTGCGCCGAGCCAGGCGAGGCGAGGATGAGGGCGAGAAGCAGAGATCCAATCGCAACAAACAGGCGCATCTCATCTGCTCCAAGGCCGCGATTTTTTTTCAATTCATTAGGCCGGGCGCGTGACCGTTCTGATGAGGACACCAGGCTAAAACAGCCAGACTGTACGGTAATCATCAAACATCGTCAACCATCAACCAAGCTCGACCAGGCCCGAGAGCGTCGGCAGGACGGCCGCCGGCGAAAGGTCGGGATATTCGTTGGGCGCGCCAGTTCGGTTGATCCAGACGGTGCGGAAGCCGAAGGCCGTCGCGCCGGCTATATCCCAGCGGTTGGAGGACTGGAAGGAGACCGCCTCCGGATAGACGCGGAAATGGGTCGTGGCCAGGTCGTAGACACGGCTGTCCGCTTTGTAGGCGCGGATGCTTTCGACCGAGAGCATGGCGTCGAAGCAGCCGTCGAGGCCAGCGGCGGATACGGCTGAGGCGAGCATGTCCGGCGTGCCGTTGGAGAGGATGGCGAGCTGCTTGCCCTCCCGCTTGAGGCCGCGGATCAGCTCCGGCACTTCCGGGTAGCAATCGAGTTGGCGGTAGGCTTCCAGCAAATGCGGGCGGAGCGCCGGGTCGGCGGAGGGGGTGGCGGCGAAAGCGAAGTCGAGCGCCTGCTCCGTCAAGGCCCAGAAATCCTGGTAGCGGCCGGCAAGGGTCCGCACCCAGCTGTATTCGAGCTGCTTGGCGCGCCATAGCGTGGAGAATTGGGCCGCATCCGGGCCGAGCGCCGCGGAATGGCGCCGCACGGCGGCGTGCACGTCGAACAAGGTGCCATAGGCGTCGAAGGCGTAGATGGAGCAGGCCATGCGCCCTTCAGATCAGGTCTCCGACCAAACGGCCAGCTC
>JACCSN010000264.1 GCA_013812985.1 Hyphomicrobiales bacterium
TCGTCCGCTAGGAGTAGCATCTGCCATTCGCCCGTTTGCAGCTCCCGCCGCGGGACGATGCAGCGGTCGACGACGTCGAAGATCGGGTTTTGCCCGAGGATGGCGAGCACGTTTGCCGAGCCGTAGAGCGCCAAAGGCGTGCCTTCGCGCAGATGCAGCAGGCCCGCCACCGCATCCACGTCGGCATTGGTCAGGACCACGCCGGCCAGGGGACTGGACCGCAGTCCGTCTCGTGGATGGAGACAAGGGCTGGCCTCGATCTGCTGGCGGAGATCCGGCGACGCATTCACGACAAACCACCTGATGCCATCGGCGGACACTGCGATCGAAGCCTGCGTCGCCTTCGGAGCCGCCGGATCACTCGACCGGGCGCGCCTGCAGGCGTCCGAGTTGGCGTTCCACTGAGGAAACGCGCCACCCGCGGCAGCCCCAAGCACGCGAATCTTCAGCATGAATGGAGCAGCGGCGCCGCAGGTGGCTGGGAGTCCTACAGCTCCGCGGGCAGGTAAGCGGTGACTTCCATGCCCGCCGACTTTTCCGTGGCGACCGGACGTGACCAGATCTTCTTCATCAGAAATCCTCCATCAGCTTTCCTGTCCCGAGAAAGCGGGACTACCGCCAAGCTCGGCTTCCGCGCCGTTCCTCGCAAGCGTTAGCCGCGATAGGCGCCGCCTATACGAGTTGCGCGGTGACCGGCGAATCGAGATGACCCAGTGACGCGAGGCGGGAAACCGCGAAGGGAGGCGCCGAGCGCGCGTTCAGCCGCGGCGTCGCGGCGAAGACCTCCTTCAGGAGATCGATGAATGTCTGGATTCCAGGCAGTCGGCCGTACTGATGCGGAATGAGCGCGATCGTCTGGCGCCGCGGAACGGGAATCTCGTACAAGGCCGCCTCGAAAAGCTGGCGCCCTTGCTGTTGCAGCGCCAGATCCGGAATCAGCGCCGTGCCAATTCCCATCTCCACGAAAGGCAAGGCGATCTCGTAGGACCGGCACCGGGCAGCCATCACCGAGTCCGGCAGGAGATGGTCGTACCACATGTCGAGCCGGTTGCTGTGCTCGCTGCCGAACGCGTAGCGGATTGTCCTGTTCAAGATGGCAGCATCGGATGCCGCGAGCTCTGTTTCGGGGGACACGGCGTCCGAAAGATCGGGCAGGGTCTTCGGCACGGCAAGCAGCTGCGCGTCCTCACCGATGAAGATCGGCTGCAGCCCAGGGCTGAGCTTTGTCACGGCCGCGTAGCCGGAGATCAGCGCGATGTCGATCAAGCGGCCGTTCAGCTGTTCGATCGCCTCGCGCGGGGTTGTTTCCACGATGTCCAGAAACTGGCCGCTATCGCTGGCGAGGAGGCGCTGGAATGACGGCATCAGCAGGTTGCGCGCCAGGGAAGGCAGCGCTCCGACGACGAGCCGACCGCGACGGCCCTCAAAAATCTGCAGCAGCCCCGCCTTGGTGCGATCGAAGGCCCCGAGGATCTGCGCGGCCTCCGCCAGCAGATACTCGCCCGCCGGGGTGAGGCGCATCTCGGCGTTGACGAAACGAATGAGCTTGCCGCCGAGCACACGCTCCATTTTGCTGAGCTGCTGCGAAACGGACGGCTGCCGCATGTCTAGCTGCTTGGCCGCCTTGGTCATTGAGCCGGCATGGGCGACCGTCCAGAAAATCTGAATCTGCCGGAGCGTAAGGTCAGGGGTGCCGAAGGAGTGCATGGAAGCCCGTTTTTCGGGCAGCGGACTGCCGGACGCAAGATATTGAGCCAACGCCCGCAGCGGTGCTCCAGAACCCGATTGCCGTGCAGTTCCGGTTCGGGATCTTGTGGCCCCGGCTGGTCGTGTGCTCTCGGCCACACCGATCATGGATGGAGAATATTGCTGTGGAAACGGGAAAAGACTCAGAGCGCCGCCCTGACGCTTGTTGGATAGCTTCCACTCGAAAGCCGGAATGAAAGCCCAGGTCGCTGCCAGTACGATTCCGTTCGACCGGCGGCAGGACGACCTGATCTCCCACGCTCAAACCGCGATCCGCGTCCCCGCCTCGACCGCGCGGCACTCGGGATGCAGAAGTGATTGAGATGTCGCTTGCGGAGCGCGCGCGAGAGATGAACACGGGGCCCTGCCAAACTGCCATGCCCGACTGAGCAGAAGGCCTCAGCGCGCCGCGACAGGAAAATAAGGTCGTCGTCACGTCGAAGCCTGCGGGGGCAAGGGCCTTCGGGACGTTCGGGGTTTCCATGAACTCGAATCCGAGCGTCCCGTGAGAACGAGTCGACGAGCTTCTCAATGGCGGCCCGGCGAGCCTCGTCGACACGGGGGATGTCCTCAGTGAACAGTCAGGACGTAGTTGTGCGTATGGAGCACCATACTGTGCTTTACATTGCGGAGCAGCGCGGCCGGCACGCCGTCCGCGCTCCCGGCCAGTGACGGGGAGTGAGAACTTCATCGCTCGGGAGGTGCGCCCTCTTGCCAGGTGCTTGGAACGCCTGCGGGCAATGAGTGCAACCAAAAGGCGACCGGCCCGACCTACGGGACCTCGCCGCCGCTTCCGACACTAATCTCCATCACCCCCGCTGTCTTCGAGGCATGGATTGCAATTGCATCCATCAAAGCTGGTGAGAGGCAGTCATAGGGTTCCAGAGCGAGCTCTTTCAGTCTTCCTCGCACCGCACCCATCCGGCTCGGATCGGCACCGGATTCGATGATCGACGAGACGAACGCGGCGAATTCGGGGGCGCACCAGCCGGTATCCCTGGACAGTTCCGTGTGGATGAAATCCAGCCCGTAGAACGGATGTTTCTGGTTTTCGATGCGACCATACATATGAACGCCGCAGACTTTGCAGGCGTAACGTTGAATCGTTGCCGAAGGATCGACGACCGTAAGCTTGTCCCCATATGCCGTCACGGTGACACTGTCGCGCGACACAACAGAAACAAGCGAGAACAAGGCGCCGTTAGGCTTCCAGCACTTCGTACAGCCGCAAACATGATTGTGGGCACATTGCGCTTTCACCGTCACCCGGACGGGGTTCTGCTCGCATTTGCAGACGAGCGTTCCGCCTTGGAAGTTCTCCGCCCCCCGGCTCACGCCATGATCCACGGACGGATGAATTGCAATTGCGCTTGCCATCGAAGCCTCCCAGCGTTCTCACTATTTGTTGTTGTGGCAGGTTGGGATAGAAACGCCGGCCTGTCAACGACGAAGGCAGGCGCACGGAACTTCGGGGGTGGATTCCTGCGTCGCCGGCTTGGGCGCTTGCCGTCCCGACTAAGCTGCAAATCGCTACCGCGGCGGATCTATGCAGCCGCGAACTCGGGCCTGCCTCGGGCGAGGCCCTCAGGCCAGGAGGCGGTCGGCGTGCCAGTTGATGTGATCGGGCATGAAGGTGGAGACAAAGTAATAGGAGTGGTCGTAGCCCGCCTGCATGCGGAGGGTGAGCTTGATGTCGGCTGCCTCGCACGCTTCGCTCAGAAGTTCGGGGCGCAACTGTTGTTGTAGAAACGAGTCCGCTTCGCCTTGGTCGACGAGGAGCTCGGGGAGTCTCGCACCGTCCTCGATCAACGCGACCGCATCGTGTTGCCGCCATGCGGCTCGATCATCACCCAGGTAGGCGCCAAACGCCTTTTCGCCCCAGGGCACGCGAGCCGGCGCCACAATGGGCGCAAACGCAGAGCAGGACCGATAATGGTCCGCCTTCTTCAGCGCTAGCGTCAGTGCCCCGTGCCCCCCCATGGAATGGCCGAAGATGCCCTGGCGCCTCATGTCGGCTGGGAATTGCTGGTTGACAAGCCCGGGTAATTCCCGGGCGATATAGCTCTCCATGCGGAAGTGCCGCGACCAAGGTTCGCGAACGGCGTCCACATAGAAGCCCGCACCCTGCCCCAGATCGTAGGCGGGATCGTCAGCCACATCTTTGCCCCGCGGGCTGGTGTCAGGGCAGACAACGATCACGCCGCGCTCGGCTGCATCTCGGCGATATTCGCCCTTTTCCATCACATTGGCATGGGTGCAGGTCAGACCGGACAGATACCAAAGGACGGGGCACCGGCCGGCCCTCGCTTGCGGCGGCAGGAAGACGGCGAAGGTCATGGCCGTACCCGTCGCCTCCGATGCGTGGCTAAAGACCTGCTGGACACCGCCATGAGCAGCGTATTCGGCGACCGTCTCCATCCGCTCAGCTGCCACCCGTGTCGAGCAGCATGTCGCGGCCGACCGTGAAGAACAGGGCCACCAGCTCGTTCGAAGGAGACCGGAAGATCGCGGATACAAGCACGGCGTTTGCAGGCTCGAGGCGGCATTCCATCAGTAGAGCACCACGGAACGGATTGACTCGCCCTTGTGCATCAGGTCAAAGCCACGATTGATGTCGTCGAGCGGCATGGTGTGGGTGATGAGGTCATCGATGTTGATCTTGCCCTCCATATACCAGTCAACGGTCCGCGGCACGTCGGTGCGGCCCCTGGCGCCGCCGAAAGCGGAGCCGCGCCAGACGCGCCCGGTGACAAGCTGGAAGGGTCGCGTGGAGATCTCCTGGCCAGCCCCGGCGACGCCGATGATGACCGACTCGCCCCAGCCCTTATGGCAGCACTCCAGCGCCTGGCGCATCGTCTTCACATTGCCGATGCACTCGAACGAGTAGTCCACCCCACCCTTCGTGAGCTCGACGATCGCCGCCACCACATCGTCCACCTCGCGCGGGTTAATAAAGTCGGTCATGCCGAACTTGCGTGCGAGCGGCACCTTGTCGGGGTTCAGGTCCACCCCGATGATCTTGTCGCAGCCGACCAGGCGAGCCCCTTGGATGACGTTGAGGCCGATGCCGCCTAGTCCGAACACGGCGACGTTCGACCCCGGCTCCACCTTGGCCGTGTTGATCACGGCGCCGATCCCCGTCGTCACGCCGCAACCGATGTAGCACACCTTGTCGAACGGCGCGTCCGGCCGGATCTTGGCCACCGCGATCTCCGGCAACACGGTAAAGTTGGCGAAGGTCGAGGTGCCCATGTAGTGCCTTATCGGCTTGCCTCCGATCGAGAAGCGGCTCGTCCCGTCAGGCATGAGGCCTTGGCCCTGCGTGGAGCGGATTTTCTGGCAAAGATTGGTCTTCGGATTGAGGCAGTACTCGCACTCACGGCATTCAGGCGTGTAGAGCGGGATGACATGGTCGCCGGGACGAACGCTCGTGACGCCCGGACCGACGTCCACGACCACGCCGGCGCCTTCATGGCCCAGAATCGCTGGGAACAGGCCTTCCGGATCCGCGCCGGAGCGGGTGAACTCGTCGGTATGGCAGAGGCCAGTGGCATGCACCTCAACCAGCACCTCGCCTGCCTTCGGGCCCTCCAGCTGAACCGTCGTGACCTCCAGCGGCTTGCCTGCCTCGAATGCGACCGCAGCGCGAACGTCCATAGTGGTCCTCCGATCAGATTAGATCCTGGCCCGCGGAACACCTCTTGCAGATCGCCCAAATGCACGCAAGGCTCCGGTTTTGCGGGCCGCTTCAGTGTCGCAGAGCCACCGGCTTCGGTTTTCGGTCTCACGGCCGCACCGGCATTGTTTCACTCGGCTGAACATTCCTGCTCCGCTGCGGCAAGGAACCTGGCAAGCACCTGGATGTCCTCTTGCGAAACTTTTTCCCTCATGCGCTCGGCCGCCCTCGGCGCGACGACGGTCGCCAGCGGGTAGTCGCGCTGGAGGTCGTTCAGGTCGATTATCGCGCTGTCGGCCAGACAGCGGCAGCCCGCCTCCGATAAGCTCAGCTCTATCCCGCAC
>JACCSN010000200.1 GCA_013812985.1 Hyphomicrobiales bacterium
GTCGCACGCTGCGGACCTTCAGAGCCGAAGCCCACGCCGATTGGCAGGCCGCAACAGCGGCATGATCGCGACCGTGCCCGGGACGCTTCCACATGTCGCGAGCCGAGTTGCCGTGACAATGCCGCTCAACTTGCTGCCGTGCCTTCAGGCTGGTGCATTCGGATCTCCTGGAGGAAGGCCAGCGTGATACGGTTGAACTTGCCCTGGAGGTTGGTCGCGATCTCGAACGCGGATGTGTGGGAGAAGCGACCGGGCAGGATGGGCCGCATGGCATCGCCGCGCGTCCAGATCGCCCCGAAATGCACCGGCATGAAGCCGATGAACTGCCCCGACAGGATGAGGTGGGCCATGGCTTCCATGTCGGTGACGGTGGCTGCGCCGGTCACGCTTTCGCGCGGCAGCTCAACCGAGGCGGGCAGGTGGCTGCGGATGACGTATTTGCAGGCACGCAGTTCCGACATCTCGATCAGCTCGGGCGCGCGCTCGAACAGCGGGTGGCCGCGGCCGCAATAAAGCTGGTGCAGCTCCTCCAGCAGCGGCTCGTATGCGAGCCCCGGCACGTGATGGTAGAAGGGCGCGATACCGACATGAAGGCTGCCCTCGAGGAGAGACCGCTCGATATGCGCCGGGTCCCTCACTGCGATCGAGAGATGGACATTCGGATACCTGGCATAGAAGCGCCGGATCACGTCGGAGAGCCGCATGGCGGGGTTGGTCGCCGTGGAATCCACCACGCCGATCTCGATGCGCCCGGTCAGATCCTCGCGCAGGTGGCTGACCTCTTTGACAAAGGAGGCGTGGGCTTGAAAGATCCGCGCCGCCGCCTCGTAGACGCCCTTGCCCTCGCTGGTGAGGTGGAAGCCGGCCCGGCCGCGCTGGCACAGGCGCAGCCCGAGCCGGGCTTCCAGGGCCGCCATCTTGCTGCTGATCGAGGCGGCGCTGACGTTCATGCGCGCCTGGGCGGCGGAGAAGCCGTTGCTTTCGACAATGACGCAGAACAGCCGCAGGAGGTTGACGTCGACGCCGTCGAGAGGCGGCTGAGGCCTGGCGCGGCTCATCACTTAACAATCCAGGGAACTAAGCTTCAATTCTTTTATATCGATCGGAAGTATCCGTCGAATGAAGAATGCGGGTGAGAGGGTCCGTCGAGGAGCCCAGATCCAGGAGAGATAAGCCATGATCATGAGCAAACGGTCGTTCCTGACCCTCAGCGGCGCCGCCCTTGCCTTCGCCGTCGCGCGCCCTGCCTGGGCACAGGCCATGAAAGTGGCCATTGTGATGCCCGGCAACATCACCGACAAATCCTGGACCCAGTCCGGCTATGAGGGGATCCTCCAGGCCAAGGAGAAGCTCGGCATCGAAATCGCCTACAGCGAGAAGGTGGTGCAAGCCGACCAGGCCGAGGCGATGGCCGACTATGCCCGGCGCGGCTACAACGTCGTGATCGGCCATGGCGGGGAATTCCAGGACGCCGCCAGCCGTGTCGCGTCCCGCTATCCCGACACCCTGTTCGTCGTGAACAACGGCCAGGAAGGCGGCGACAATATCGCCAGCGCCGATTTCAACTTCCGCCAGTTCGGCTACCTGATGGGCTACGTGGCCGGGAAGATGACCAAGACCGGGAAAGCCGGCTGGATCGGCGGGCAGAAGATCAAGTTCTCGCTCGACCTTAATTCCAGCTACGAGGAGGGCTTCAAGGCCGCCGGCGGACAGGAGGTGCTCACGGCCTACACCAACGACTGGGACGACATCGCCAAAGGCAAGGAAGCGGCACTGAACCAGATCAGCCAGGGCGCCGACGTGATCTTCCCGACTATGGACAACGCGGTCATCGGCAGCCTCCAGGCCTGCAAGGAGAAGGGCGTCTGGGCCTTCGGGCTCTATTACGACGCCATCGTGGACTGGCCGGAGACGGTGCTGCAGTCCGCGATCTTCGACATCAAGGGGGCCATGCTCACCTATCTGCAACTGGCGATCGACGGCAAGCTGGAGGGCAAGAACTACAATTTCGACCTGTCGACGCCGGAAGCGGCCCGGCTCGGTACCTTTAATCCCGCCGTTCCGAAGGAGGTGCAGGACGAGGTCCTGGCTCTGGCGGAGAAGATGAAGTCGGGCGAGTTGAAGCCCTGATCGGCAAGGCCGGGCTTCTGACCCGATCAGGCTCGGCGCACCGCCTGGTTTCGCCGCATGCGGGCGGCGGGCTCCGCCGAGCCGCCAGCCACCTCGGGGCTCACTCCATCCAAAGCCCAGCGGACGGGTGAATGGACCATATCCAGATCCAGGGAGTGACGAAGTCTTTCGGCGCCTTCAAGGCTCTGGACGCCGTGAGCATCGGGGTCGCGAGGGGTTCGATCCACGCCATCCTCGGCGAGAACGGCGCCGGCAAGACCACGCTCATGAACATCCTCTACGGGCTCTACCAGCCCGACGAGGGAACGATCGCGCTGGACGGGCGGCCCTTGCGGCTCGCCTCGCCGCGCGACGCCATCCGGTTCGGGATCGGCATGATCCACCAGCACTTCATGCTGGTGAACTCGCTCACCGTGACCGAGAACGTGGTGCTCGGTCTGGACCGCGGCGTCGCGGCCGTCGATTTCGCCTCGCACGAGGCCCGCATTCGTGCGCTGAGCCGCGATATCGGCTTCGACATCGATCCGCAGGCGCCCGTCTGGACGCTGCCCATGGGCATGCGGCAGCGCGTGGAGATCCTGAAGGCGCTCTACCGCAAGGCCGAAGTGCTCATCCTTGACGAACCGACGAGCGTGCTGGCGCCCAATGAGATCGGCTCGTTCCTGGACGGGCTCAGGACGCTGCGCGCCGCCGGCCACACGATCCTGTTCATCACCCACAAGCTCGATGAGATCATGAACGTCGCCGACCGGGTCACGGTGATGCGGCACGGCCGGGTGACGGAGGAGGTTGACACGGCGAGCACGACCCCGCGCGAGCTCGCCAGGCGCATGGTCGGGCGCGAGATCACGACGGGTCAGGCGCGAGCCAAGACTCCGATCGGCGACCCGGTCCTGGAGGCGCGCGGCCTTATGGCCCGCAATGACCGCGGCGTGCGCGCTCTCAACGATCTCAGCCTCACCGTGCGGGCCGGCGAAATTCTGGGCGTCACCGGCGTGGACGGCAACGGCCAGCGGGAACTCGGCGAAGCCATCACCGGGCTGAGGCCGCTGGACGCCGGCTCGATCCTGGTCGAGGGGCGCGACATCTCCGGGCTCGACGTGAAGGCCCGCATGCGGGACGCCGGGATCGGCTTCGTGCCGGAGGATCGGCAGACGACGGGGCTGGTGCTGGACTACCCTGTCGCGACCAACCTGGTGCTGCGCGATTACGACCGGCGGCCGGCGTCGCGCAAAGGCCTCCTGGACTTCAGCTACATCGCCCGGAACGCGGCGGATCTGGTGAAGCGCTATGACGTGCGGCTGCGCTCGCCGCAGCAGCCGGCCCGCTTCCTGTCCGGCGGCAACCAGCAGAAGGTCATCCTCGCCCGCGAGATTGAGGCGAAGCCCCGCATCCTGGTGATTATGCAGGCCTGCAAGGGCCTCGATGTCGGAGCGATCGAGTTCCTGCAGACCACGATCCACGAGCTCAAGGCGAGCGGCGTGGGCGTGCTCTACATTTCCACCGAGCTGGAACATGTCCTCGACATCGCCGACCGGGTCGCGGTGATGTATCGCGGCGCGATCACCGGCACCTTGCCGCGCGAGGAGGCGACGACGGCGCGGATCGGCGAACTGATGGCGGGCGTCCGCAGCGAGGCGGCTTGATGGCCCGTGCGATGCAGGTCGTCTTCGCGCTGCGGACCGTCTGGGCGGTGCTGCTCGCACTTCTGGCCGGCTCGATACTGTTCTGGTCGGCGGACGTCAATCCCGTGACGGCCTACCGGGCCCTGTTCGGCGAAGCCTTCTTCGATTTCTACGGCTTCGGCGCCACCCTGGTGAAATTCTCCCCGATCGCGCTCACCGCCCTGGCCGTTGTGGTGCCGCTGAAGGCGGGGCTGTTCAATATCGGCGGCGAGGGCCAGATCTATATCGGGGCGCTGTTCACGGCGATCGCCGCTCTGTACGTGCCCGAGATTTTCTGGCCGCTTCACCTCGCCCTGTGCATTCTGGCCGGCATGGTAGGCGGCGCGCTGTGGGCCGGCATTGCCGGTTACCTGAAAGCCTATCGCGGGATCAACGAGGTCATCGTCACCCTCCTGCTCAACTATGTCGCGATCAACATCGTCAGCTACGCCGCCGGCGGGCCGATGATGGAGGAGGGCGCGCCATACCCCTATTCGGCGGAGATCCCGAGCCAGCTCTTCCTCCCGCTCATTATGCTTCCGACAGACGCCCATATCGGCGCGCTCGCGGGTGTGCTGCTCGCCGTCCTGCTGGCGGTCTGGTTCAGGTACTCCACGGCCGGCTTCGCCATGGCAACGGTCGGCCAGAACCCGCAAGCGGCGCGCTACGCCGGCATCTCCGTGCGGCGGCAGACCATGGCGGCGATGATGCTGGGCGGAGCCATCGCCGGCCTGGCGGGATCGTTCGAGATCCTCGGCGTCAAATACCGCCTCTTCCACATGTTCAGCCCGGGTTATGGCTTCGACGGCATCGTCGTCGCTTTCATGGCATCCGCCAACCCGCTCTTCGTGCCCGTCTCGGCGCTGTTCTTCTCGGGCCTGCGGGCCGGAGCGCAGCTCATGCAGCGCGCCGTCGGCGTCGACAACACGATCGTCGACGCCATCCAGGGCCTGGTGGTCATCTTCGTGGCTGCGAGCCTGGCGATCCGCTTCAGCGACAGCCGCTGGGCGCGGCTCCTGGCGCAGCGCCGATCCGTCGACGCCGCCCTCGGCAGAGAGGGCAGTCCGAATGGCTGAGTGGCTCGACCTCGGCTTCATCACCGATCTGCTGCGGACCAGCGTCCGGCTCACGATCCCGATCGCCTTCGCCGCCCTGGGCGGGGTCATCTGCGAACGGGGCGGTGTCTACAATGTCGGCATCGAGGGCATGATGCTGTCGGGCGCGTTCGGGGCGGCGCTGGGCACCTTCCTGACGGGCGAACCTCTGGTCGGCGTCCTGGTCGGCGTGCTGATCGGCATGCTGGGCGGCGCGGTCCTCGCCGTCCTGGCCGTCCGGCTCAACGTCAACCAGATCGTCTGCGGTATCGCAATCAACCTCGTGGCGATCGGCCTCACCGCCTTTCTGGCCCGGCTGATCTTCGGCCTTGACGCGACGACTCAGCAACTGCCCGGATTCTCGAGCTGGGCCATTCCCGGCCTGTCGCGGATTCCCGTGCTCGGCCCGGTCCTGTTCGATCAGGACCCGCTGATTTACCTCCTATACCTGCTCGTGCCGGCTTTCTTCTGGCTGCTCTACCGCAGCGGCTGGGGCCTCGAGGTCCGCGCGACGGGCGAGAATCCCGGCGCTGCCGATTCGGCCGGGGTTCCCGTCTATTCCGTGCGCATCATGTGCGTGCTGATCAGTGGCGCGATGGCGGGCCTTGGGGGCGCCTACATCGTCGTCTCGCAGGTCTTCGTCTTCTCCGAGCATATGAGCGCCGGCAAGGGCTTCATCGCGCTCGCCGCCATCATCCTTGGCCGCTGGGACCCGATCGGCGCCGTGATGGCGTCCTGGTTCTTCGGCTTCTGCGACGCGCTGCAGCTTCGTCTGCAGTTCGCCAATCCCGGCGTGCCCTACCAGATCTTCACCGCGCTGCCCTACGTCGCCTCTATCCTGGCGCTGGTCGGGCTTTATGGGCGGGTGCGGCCGCCGGCTTCGGTGGGCACGCCCTATCGGCGCGAGTCGAAGACCTGACATGGCGGCGACGAGCTTGCGTCCGGGTGGTCTGACGCTGGGGGAGCTGCGCCGGTTCGCAGCGGGCGGGCTTCCCGCTCCCTACGCCCTGGCCGACGAGGGCCGGGCGCGCATGCAGAGGACGCGCGATATCGTCGAGGGGAGGATTCGCGACGGGCTCAAGACCTACGGCGTGAACACCGGCCTGGGGACGCTCGCCGACCGCGCGATCCCGGCGGGGGATCTGGCCGAGCTGCAGCGGCGGCTGGTCCTGTCCAACGCGGCGGGGACCGGCGCGCTGATGAGCGAGCAGGACGTCCGCTGCATGATGCTCCTGAAAGTGTCCGGTCTGGCCACCGGACGCTCCGGGGCCCGACCGGCCCTGGCCGATGCGCTGCTGGCGCTGCTGGCGGCGGAGATCACGCCCTGCGTGCCGGTCAAGGGGTCCTGCGGCGCCTCGGGAGACCTGGCGCCGCTGGGGCACATGGGAGCGGCGCTGATCGGCATCGGCGACGTGATCTGGCAAGGCCGCATCTTGCCGGCCGCGGAATCCCTGGCCGCTGCCGGGCTCGCGCCCTTCGAACTTGCCGCCAAGGAAGGCTTGGCTCTCGTCAACGGGACGCAGGCCTCAACCGCGCTGGCCCTGTCGGGTCTGTTTGCCGCCGAGGCGGCTCTGGCGGCGGCGGCCGTCGCCGGCATGCTGAGCCTGGAAGCGGCGCTCGGACAAGACCTTGCCTTCGACGCCCGTCTGCATGAGGCGCGTGGCCAGCCCGGCCAGATCCTGATCGCCGCCGCCTATCGGGAACTTCTGGACGGCAGCGGCCTTAGAACGCGCGCCCACGCCGAGGGCCGCCTGCAGGATCCTTACTGCCTGCGCTGCCAGCCGCAGGTCATGGGCGCCTGCTTCGACCAGCTGAGCCATGCGGCCGGAGTCCTGGCGCGCGAGATCAACGCCTGGACCGACAATCCGATGGTCGACGAGGCCACCGGCGACATCCTCTATGGCGGCAATTTCCACGCCGAGCCCGTCGGGCTGGCGGCCGACACGATCGCGGTGGCCCTGGCCGAGATCGGCTCGATGTCGGAGCGGCGCATCGCCATGCTCACCGACCCGAACCACAGCAAGCTGCCCGCCTTCCTGGTCGCGGAGACGGGGCTCGATTCCGGCTTCATGGTCGCCCAGGTGACGGCGGCGGCGCTGGTCAGCGAGAACAAGTCCCTGGCCCATCCGGCGACGGTCGATTCGATCCCCACCACGGCCAATTACGAGGACTTCGTCAGCATGGCGACCTTCGCCGCCCGGCGGCTGTCGGACATGGCCGACAATGTCGCGGGCGTCGTGGCGATCGAGCTCCTGGCCGCGTGCCAGGGACTGGAGTTCCGCCGGCCGGCGCGCTCCAGCCCCAAGCTGGAGGCCGCCCATGCGCGCGTCCGCGAGATTGTCCCGCCCTACGACCAGGACCGCTTCTTCGCACCGGATATCGAAAAGGTGAAACAGCTCGTCGCGGCGGGGGCCTTCATCGAAGACCTGCCGCCGACGCTGCGCCTCGCCTGAACACGCCGGCACGGCCGGACCTGCATGGAGACGACGAACATGGCTGATAGCGAACTGGTGACCATTCCGGCCCGCAGGGGTCGCGCCTGCCGCGTGAACAAGGGCCAGGCGATCAAGATCATCAACACGCACGGCCACCAAGTGGTCGACACCTGGGCGTTCAGCGCCGAGGACCTGCACGAATTCATGTCCAACGAGCACACCCGCCCCACCATCGGCACGATCTTCCCGACCAAGGGCCACAAGCTCTACACCAACCGCCGCCGCGCCATCCTCGACTTCGAGGAGGATACGTCGCCAGGCATCCACGACACGCTTTTCGCCGCCTGCGACGATTATCGCTACGGGCTGCTCGGCTGCCAGGAATACCACGACAATTGCACCGACAACCTGATGGCCGCCATGCGCCAGATCGGGCTCATGCCGCCGGAAGTGCCGAGCCCGCTCAATCTGTGGATGAACATCCCCGTGACGCCGGAAGGCCGAGCGACCTTCGAGGAGCCGGTGTCCAAGGCGGGAGACTATGTCGTGCTGCGCGCCCAGATTGATTGCGTCGTGGCCATGTCGGCCTGCCCGCAGGACATCCTGCCCATCAACAAGGGCCGGCCCGTCGAGGCGCATTACCAGATCCTGTTCTAGGGGCGCGACATGCTGACAAGGCCTGTTCCCTGGCCCGGCGGGGCCAAGGTCGCGGTGGCGATCACCTTCGACATGGATGCCGACAGCCTGGTCCATATCGAGCACCCGGGGGATTCGATCACCCGGATCTCCACCATCTCCATGTTGAAATACGGCCCGGAAGTGGGCGTGCCGCGCATTCTCGACGGCTACCGGCGCTATGGCCTGAAGCAGACCTTCTTCATCCCGGCCTGGTGCATCGAGCACTATCCCAGAACGGTGGAGGCGATCGTCGAGGGCGGGCACGAGATCGGCTTCCACGGCTACATCCACGAGGCACCGAACAGCCTTTCGCGGGACGAGGAACGCTATTGGATGCAGCGCTCGATCGCGGTGATCGAGAAGCACACGGGTCGCCGGCCGCGCGGCAACCGCTCGCCGCTCTACAATTTCTCGATCAACACGGCCGACCTCCTCGTGGAGGAAGGTTTCACCTACGACTCGTCGCTGATGGGCGACGACGTTCCCTATGTCCTCGACACCGGCAAGGGCGAGATCGTCGAGTTGCCGTCCAGCTGGGCGCTCGACGACTGGCCGCCCTATGTGCATTCCATCGACCTCGACTACATGTTCCAGATCGTCTCCCCGGACCGCGCCATGGAGACCTTCATGGCCGAGTTCGAGGCGATGCGGACCGTCGGCGGCGGCTTGTGGATCGGCGTCTGGCATCCTTTCGTCAGCGGGCGCCTGTCGCGCTGGCTGCGCATCGAGAAGATGATCGAATACATGCTGGGGACGGGGGACGTCTGGTTCGCGCCGCTTGAAGAGATTGCGGCTCACATCCAGACGATGCGCAAGCAGGGCGCCTACGAGGCGCGGGTCGACAAGCTGCCCTATTATGACAAGCTGCAGGTCCCCAGCCCGCCGCCTTCGCCCATGCTGAAGAAGGGCCGCTGAAACCGCCTGCACGCGGCCGCTTCAGTGCAGGGACTGGAGCATCTCGACAGTCACTGTGTGGGCGATGGATCGCTCCCGCACCGGGTCGGTCAGCGCGAAGTCGAGGCGGTACGGCCCAGGCGGGTAGGCGCCATTGGTTGCGATCGTGCCGGAGAAGACCATGCGCGCTTCGTGATCGAAGTCGGTGAGCCGCGCCAGCTTGTCGAGCAGCACGTCGGGCCGCAGCAGGCCGGCAAGCTTTCCCTCTTGCATGACCGAGCCGTTGCAGGCGAGCGTGAGAACGAGCTCGTCCCAATGCGGCCGCACGTCTTCGAGCCCCCAGGCATCCAGTGCGACCACCTTCTGGCAAAGGTTCTTCGATTTATCCGCCCCAAGATCGCGCTCCACGGCAATGTCGCACTGGTCGTTGCCGACCGTGACATAGGTCTCGCCCCGCCAGGTGAAGAGGACGTATTCCACCTCCGGCGCCGTGTCGGCCCCGAACACCTCGATGCTTGCCGCCTGCGTCAGGAGATGCGGCATTACCGGCCACAGCGACGGCACGAATGTCGGCCGCTTCACGCCGTGGCGCGCCATCTCCTCGATGTGGGCCTCGACATCCCGCGGCTCCCGACCGGCGAATCCGGCCAGGACGAGGCGCCGGATCGCCGGCTCGATCAGCCCCTCGCCATCAACCCGGAAGCGCAGGTTCATGAATCGAGGAAACGCCTGGCGGCCGCGCCGTGCTCATGGCGCAGGCGCTCCAGGTCGACCCCGACCGGCATGCCGTCCTCGACCAGCCAGCGGCCGGCGACCATGACGCGGTCGGCGCGATAGGCGCCGCAGAGGGCGAGGGCCGCAATCGGATCGCCGGCTCCGGAGAATCGCAGCTCGTCCAATGTGAAGAACGAGAAGTCGGCCTGCCGGCCTACCGCGATGGCGCCGATATCGTCCCGCCCAAGGCATCGCGCCGAGCCTTCCGTCGCCCAGCGCAGCGCGTCGAGATGCGTGATACTGGCATCATAGGTCAGCCGATTGATGAGAAGGGCATGGCGGACGCTCTCCATCAGGTTCGAGCTGTCATTGGACGCCGAGCCGTCAACGCCAAGGCCAACGGCAACGCCGGCCGCCTCCAGGTCGCGGGTGCGGCACTGGCCGGAGGCGAGCAGCATGTTGGAGGTCGGGCAGTGGCAGACGGCAACGCCATGGCGGCCGAGGCGGGCGATCTCGTCGCCCTTGAAATGAATGCCGTGGGCGAGCCATACGTCGGGCTCAAGCCAGCCGTTCTCTTCCAGATAGTCGACCGGCCGGCAGCCGAAATGCTGCTCGCAGTAGGCGACCTCATCCCGGGTCTCGGCGAGGTGGGTGTGGAGGCGGCAGCCGTGCTGGCGAGCGAGCGCCGCCGTCTCTCGCATCAGCTCCGGGGTGACCGTGAAGGGCGTGCAAGGCGCCAGTGCGATCTGGATAGTCGCCCCCGGGCCTTTCTCGTGATAGCGGCCGATGACGCGCTCGCAATCGGCGAGGATTGTGTCGCGGTCCTGCACGACGCTGTCGGGCGGCATGGCGCCATCGCGCTGCGACAGGTCCATCGAACCGCGGCTCACCATCATACGCACGCCGAGGCGCCGGGCCTCCTCGACCTGGATGTCCACCGCCTCCGCGACGCTCTCAGTGTACAGGTAGTGGTGGTCCGCCGCGGTGGTGCAGCCGGACATGAGCAGTTCCGTCAACGTGAGCCGCGTCGCCAGCCGGTGCGCGTCCGGGGTAAGGCGCTGCCAGTAGCCGAGCAACGTCTGGAGCCAGGGAAAAAGCTCCTTGTTGATCGCCTGGGGATGGGCGCGTGTCAGCGACTGGTACATGTGGTGGTGGGTGTTGACGAGGCCGGGCAGCACGACGTGCCGGCGGGCGTCGAAGGTCGCATCCGCCGGCGTGGCGGGCTCGCGCCCGCTGGCGACAAGCTCGGTGATCCTGCCGTTCTCGACCACCAGGCCGCCGGCTGCTCCTTCAGCGAGGCAGGCGAGCGGATTGCGTATCCAGAGGCGCATGGCTTCCCGCTCCTGACGATGCCGGCTCAAGGCCGAGGGATTACAGGTTGAATTCGTCCACCACGGCGCGCTCGATGCCATCAATGGCGTCTGCCAGCAGCCAGCGGCCCTTCTCCGCGGACGAGCCTTCGGTCAGCGACAGCACGCCCGAGGCCGGAACTTCCGCCACCGGGCCGGGAAAGCGGTCATAGGGCTTGAACCGGGCCGGGCCGTCATGGGCCGCCTTGGTCAGGTGGACGAGTTCGGGGCGCAGCTCCAGCATGATGGAGGTCTCGATGACGCTCGCATGCTCAAGCTCGATCCCCGGGTAGCCGTCGGAAAAGACGCGGGCCAGCGTTTCCGGGCGAACCATCTCCCAGTGGTCGATGCGCAGGATCTTGAGGCCGTCGGTGCGCTCCCGGCCGATATGGTCGAGGGCGCGCTCGATCGCCTCGATCGACGGCCAGATGTTCTCATAGTGCCCGTTGACCACGACCATCCGGCGGACGCCGTGGCGGAACAGCTCCGTCAGCACGTCGCGCAGGACGAGTGCAAAGGTTTCGGCCGTCAGATTTATGGTGCCAGGAAAAGCCGGCCCGCCGCCGGAGCGCGGCTGCGAGCGGTTGCCATAGGGGATGGTCGGCGCGATCAGGCCGCCGCGCCGCCGCGCCACCTCCGCGCAGATGGCCGTCGGGATGACCGCGTCAACGCCGAGCGGCATGTGCCGGCCATGCTGCTCCGTCGCGCCGATCGGCACGAAGACCACGCTGCCCTCGGCCGCGCGGCGCTGGAACTCCGGCCAGCTGATCTCGCTCATGAAGATCGGGTCATCCATCACATTCTCCCCTTGGCGCGCGCGTGTCGCCTGCCGCCGCACTGGCGATCCGGTGTTCTGGGGGCTTGCCCGTGAACGCCGCTCGGATAAGCGAGCCGGCGGCTCATCGCGCTTTGGCGGAGCTGTCGGCCATGACGCAAAGGAGCTCGAACATCAGGGTGGCGCCGGCGAGCGCCGTGGCCCCGGTGGGGTCGAGCGGCGGCGACACCTCGACCAGGTCAGCGCCGACGATGTCGAGACCCTCCAGCATCCGCACCATGGCCTGGGCCTCGCGCGTCGTGACGCCGCCGATTTCCGGGGTCCCGGTGCCCGGCGCGATCGAGGGATCAAGAACGTCGATGTCGAAGGACACGTAGACGGGTCCGTCGCCGACCAGCGCGCGGGCCTCGTCCATGACGGACTTCGGACCGCGCTCGGCGAACTCCTCGATGAAGACGATGCGGATGCCGCTGTCGCGGGCGAAATCGTAGTTCGCCGCGTCCGAGATCGCCCCGCGCACGCCGATCTGGATCGAGCGCCGCGGGTCGAGGAGCCCTTCCTCCACGGCGCGGCGGAACGGTGTGCCGTGATTGTAGCGGTTGCCGAAGAAGCTGTCGTAGGTGTCGGAATGGGCGTCGAAATGGATGAGGCCCACAGGCCGGCTCCTGGCCAGGCTGCGCAGGATCGGCAGGCTGACCAGGTGGTCGCCCCCGGCCGCCAGCGGCCGGGCGCCGGCAGCGTGGATCTCGGCGAAGAAGCCGGCGATGCTGTCGAGGCTTGCGCTTAGGTCGAGAGGATTGACCGGGGCGTCGCCGCAGTCGCCGGCGCGCACGCGATCGAACGGAGACACGCCCGAGACATGGTGGACGCGCCGCACCAGGCTCGACTGGTTGCGGATTTCACGCGGGCCGTGGCGCGCGCCGGTGCGGTTGGTCGTGCCACCGTCGAAAGGCACGCCGACAAGGGCGATGTCGACCTGCTCCGGCCGGGCGATCGGCAGGCGCATGAAGGTGGACGGACCGGCGAAGCGCGGCACGAGACCGGAATCGAGCGGCTGGAAGTCGGGATTCGACACTGCCGCGCTCATCGGCGAAGCTCCACCATGCCGGTCGGGAATAGCCCTTCTGTCATTCTTTGTCCTCGCTGGCCCTCACTGCCGACACAGGGTGTCAGAACATCGCCGCGCCGCCATTGGGGCTGACGCATTGGCCCGTCATGAAGGTCGCGCCCGGCCCGGCCAGGAAAACCGCCGCGGCGGCGATCTCTTCCGGCCGCCCGATGCGCCCGAGCGGGTTCATCGACTCCTTGGCGAGCGTCTCCGGCGAGGTGGACTCCGCTTCCAGCATGGGCGTGTCGGTCGGCCCCGGCGCAATTGCATTGACCAGGATCTCCGGCGCGAATTCGCGCGCCCAGGACCGCGTCAGCGACAGCACGCCCCCTTTCGAGGCGCAGTAGACCGAGCAGTCCTCGCGCCCGAGATAAGCGAGCTCGGAGGCGATGTTGATGACCCGGCCGCCCCGGCCCTGCCGGACCATGAGCCGCAGCGCCTCGCGCCCGGTCAGGAACAGTCCGCGCAGATTGACCGCGATCAGCCGGTCGAAATCCTCGGCGCTTGTCTCCAGGAGCGGCTTCTCGATCAGGATGCCGGCGCTGCTGACCAGGATGTCGACCCCGCCCGCCGCGCCGATCTCCCCGAAGGCATCGACGATGTCGCTCTCGCGGGCGACATCGACGCGGTGCGTCGTGGCGCCACCGCCAGCCTTCCCGACCGCGGCGGCGGCCGCGGCGAGCTTGTCGTCGGAAGCGCGGTCGAGGATCGCGACATGGCAGCCCTCCGCCGCGAGCGCGACGGCGATGGCCCGCCCGATCCCGCTCGCCCCGCCGGTCACCACGGCGCGTTTGCCCTCCAAGCTCATCACACCATGACCTCGCCGCGGTCGACATTGACGGCCTGACCGGTGATGTTCTTCGCCAGATCGGAAGCCAGGAAGAGGTAGAGGCTTGCCACGTCGGCGGGCTCCATGAGGCCGGGCAGCGCCTGGCCGGCGAGGATCTGGCCGAGCATGTCGTCCTCCGATACTCCCGCCTTGCCGGAGACCTCCGTCAGCGAACGCAGCGCCGCGCGCGTCTTCACCCATCCCGGGCAGACGGCGTTTACGCGGATCCCGCGCGGGCCGAGTTCCTTGGCCAGCACCCGCATGAAGCCGAGATTGCCGTGCTTGGAGGTGACATAGGCTGCGAAGTCGGCGGCGGCACTCTTCGACCAGATCGACGCGGTGATGACGATGCTGGAGCCGGCCGGCATGGCAGGGAGCGCCTGCCGGGTGACGTAATAAGTCCCGATCAGATTGATCTCGATGATGCGGGCGAAGGTGCGCTCGACGTCCTCGCCCTCCTCCAGCATCGGCGTGACCCGCTCAAGCCCGGCATTGTTGACCAGCACGTCGAGCGCGCCGAGGCTCCCCACGATGCGGCGCACCGCTTCGCGGTCGGTGATGTCGCAGATCTCGGCCCGCACCCGGCGCCCCGTCTCATCGCCGATCCGCTCGGCCGAAGCCTGGATATCGGCCGTGCTGGAAAGGATCGCCACCTCTGCGCCCGCGCGCGCGAACTCGGT